>JAMDDL010000039.1 GCA_023488645.1 Actinomycetota bacterium
CTTAACTTTTTATTAAATAATAAATTTAGGAGATATCTAAATTTTTAATGCAATAATAATATTGAACCAAAATGCTTAACCACGAAATTATTAGTAAATAAAAAAAAATAATCTATATAATTTTATATAATATCTACTTTGATAATAGTTTATTTTATTTATTAATATATTAAGAATAAAAATATTATTTATATAAAATTTTAATACTAATATTATATTTATCTATATAAATATAGTTCTTATATTAAGCTCCTTTGCAAGTTTTGCCAGATGATTCTTATAATCACCTAATACTATAACTGAGTGATGGCTAAAACCACTTTCTGTCATTAATTTTAAAAATTCTATCACTGGTCTATCAGGTTTAAAATAACAAACAGGAGAATGCACATGAAAAGGTTCTCCTCCTAATGACTCCCCGGCTGCTATGTAAATTTTATGTCCTGAAGCATCATCTATTATCCCGCATACTGTTGCTCTACCCTTCCTCATTATGAAATTAAAAGCTAATGCTTCCTTACAACCCCAAGACTCAGGGCAACTTGTTAAATAAACATCATCCATGTTTTGTGCAAGATTTGGATCACCATCTCCATGATGCTGAAAAATTACTGCATTATCATTAAAATCAAACATAGTAAATTCTCCATACATAGGTGAAAGACCTGATAATTGATTTAAAATATACATTAATGTTAGTGTTGGGACATCTCCTTCACAACTTATCATTATCCCTTTTTCTATAAGAAGAGAGGAAGCATAACCAGCTGTATCGTCTGCTACCAACTGTAGATTATATTGTGAAAGCAAAGAAAGAACGTCTAATCTCAAGCCTTTTATTATACTATCTAAGGCAAAAAATGTTCTGCAACCTTTCCTAATTGTTTCATTGGAAACATCTCGGATTTTAAACCTTTTTTTAGTCATTTCAACAAGATTATCAATATCCTCTTTTTTAACATCATCCAATGCTTTTCTTAATTGTAATTCATCTATATAAATTGTTTCGGGTCCAATATTTCCATATAATTTTGTCTTATCATATTCAATGTCAAACATTCCTCTAAAGGGATGGCCGTATGCTCCGATTTTTAAATCCTTTAATTTTTTTATCAGCCCAGTTACCATAGCATATTCTTCTATTTCTTCATAAATACTTGAATCATCTGGAGTACCGATTATAATTTCTTTACTCAAATTCATTTTAGAAAATGAACCACTTAACTGATTTAAACCAACAAATCCGCTATTACCAACTACATCTCTATACCTTAAATCTTTTTTACTCAAAACTCTTCTGTCTTGGGTTATTAAAAATATTATTGGGATATTTTGTAACTTTCTTATTGCCTGCAAAACCATATAATCTGGAGCATATGTTCCTTCCACAATTACTAAAAGATCGATATTTTCTTTTTTTAACATATCTCCTGCAGAATTTGCTTTATCAACTGTATCTAAAAACCCAGGATATATAAGTTTATATTTATCACTTTTGCTCATATTTTTAACAATTTTTTCCATATCTGATTTTACTTCCTCTTCTAAGCCTTCGTACATACGCCAATATTCAAAATATGCAAAAATAAGCAGGCCTACTTTTGTTTCTTTTCTTTCTCTTTTAGTTAAAATGTCACCATAAGTTTCACTTTTACCTGTCTGATAAGACTCTATAACTTCTTTTTTCACTATGAATCTCCTTTTATTTCTTAAATAATACTATATTATTTAAATATTGATTTGTCTTAATACTGGTAAACTTATCTCCTACTTCTATAATTGCAGCTGATAGAGCATCATTTATAATTGTTTTTATTTTTATTCCCTCATCTACAACTCTTTTAACTAAGTAAGTTATTTCTTTGTAGCTATCCTTTATAATTGCATTATATTTTTTTTCTAATGTAGTCCTGATGCTCCTTTCTATCTTTAATATTTTCCATATTTATGTATTGCGTTAATCATAGTAATAAAATTTTCATGAGGTATATAATCTACTATAGAATGACATGATCCTGCTATATAACCATTACCAGGTTTAAGAACCTTCATATGTTGGATTACATCATACTCAACATCTTCAGGAGTTCCTTTAGCAAGTGGAAACTCTATATCTATATTTCCTGAAAGGGCTATATTTTCTCCATATTTTTTCTTATATTCCCTATAATCTATACCATAAGGATCCAAAGGCCTGATGCAATCTACACCCATTTCAATCAGATGCTCCATTATAGCATCTATTTTCCCATCTGATTCAAACAGCACAGGAATGTTCACCTCTAAGGCTGGTTCTATAATTCTTGCCATTTGGGAAACCCAAATTTCCTTCATAAGTTTATGAGGTAGGAATAGGCCAGTTTTAAAAGCAATATCATCTCCAACATATATAAAATCTGCCCCTTCCTTGATCACTCCTTTACTAAGATTAACCCAATACTCTGTCGCATCCTCGATTATTTCGTCTATGAAGAGTCTGTCCTCATAACAAGCCATCATAAAATCAGCCATTCCTACTATCCACATATAAAAACTCGTAAAAGTTGCTCCAAATAATACTGTTACCCCAATTTTTGTTCCCTTAACTGCTTCTTTATATTCTCTTAAGTATTTTAGAGCTCTATCAATATCTTCTTGACCAGGTTTTTTTAGCTTTCTATAATCTTTTAAGTTTTTTATACTTTTGTCTGCAATCGGTACCATCTTTCCATACTTATCCTCCCTTTTATATGGTAACCATATTGCCTCCATCACGATAACATCCTGACCTATTATTTTGCATAAATCTATATAATCTTTTGCTTTCATTGGTCGTACGGCATCGGTGTCTACTACTCCCTTTGCTGGGTCTCCTCCGTAAGCCATGGTATTTCCCGCAAATCTACCCAATATTTTTTCTACATGACTATTCTCAATCAACACTTCAAAATTTGGAACTCTGTCTACGTCCTGCCTTTTCATAGCTCTGATAAGACGTTCAACATCTGGTTCTCCTAGATATGGTTCAAATTTTTTTTCATTCATAGAAAATCCCTTCAATTTTTAGATCTTATCAACCTGAAATAACCCTTAAAAAGTTCAGATAAATTTTCATTTTTGCTAATTGATCTTCCATAATTAGGACAATTTATTTCATTTTCTAGTTTAGTTGAGGTATTTGTTTAGTTATATTAAAATCTTCTTAATTATTATTTATATTATCCATCAAAAAGAAAAATATTTTAAATAATATTTATAAAGACCCTCGATTCTCCTCCATTATACTAATACCCTCCTCATAATTAATAATTCAAAATTATTACTATGAACCAATACATCAATTATTTCTTAAACTATCTTCAAACTGAAAAAGATGCTGCAAAATGGGGGATAAATTTAAGGAAAATGTCAGTATTATATTATGTGATGGAACATCTCCAATTTTACTTGGGAGATTTGTTTCTTCTAATTTAGTCAGACCCATGCATTTTTACCCCACATCAGATGAATGTCATGCTTCTGCCTGGGGAAAATTATGGCTTTCAACCCTAACTAATGAAAAGCTC
>JAMDDL010000217.1 GCA_023488645.1 Actinomycetota bacterium
CCCCATGAACTTAAATTGTTCACAAGGCCCTCAACCTTGCGCGTCTACCAATTCCGCCATTCCGACATTTCCGGTTATATTTTCAAAATCCAAAGTAAATCTGCTGATAAATTTTAAATCATATTTTATTAAAAGAAAAATCATGAAAATTTTATCATGTAAATTTTGCTTTCAAATTAATTTTACAATTAAAAATTAATAAGTAAAATTAATTTTTATTCTTAAGATTTAAGATATTTTATCCTTAAAGCCTAAGATAAACTGCATATGTTTTTAAGTATTTATATTGGTTTTCCTGCAAAAAAACATGCGGCAAAATGATCTTCTCCGTTTTCAGGATAATTTTTTAATTCAGGTTCCTGCAAGGAACAAATTGCTTCTGCATTAGGGCATCTCGGATTAAATCTGCATCCTGAGGGAGGGTTTATAGGGCTTGGAACATCTCCGGGAAGTATTATCCTTTGTCTTTTTCTCTCAAGATTGGGATCAGGTATGGGTATTGCGGAAAGCAGCCCCATTGTATATGGATGAAGAGGTTTTTTATATAAATCTTCTGAAAGAGCTATTTCAACAATCTTGCCAAGATACATTACTCCAACTCTTGTGCTTACATATTTTACAACAGATAAATCATGAGCAATAAATAAATATGTTAAATCAAATTCCTTCTGCAAATCTACCATCAGATTCAAAATTTGTGCCTGAACTGAAACATCAAGAGCAGAAACAGGCTCATCACAGATAATTAATTCAGGCTGAAGAACCAGTGCTCTTGCAATTCCAACTCTTTGCCTTTGTCCTCCACTGAATTCATGAGGATACCTGTTTATATGCTCAGGATTTAAACCAACAATTTTTAAAGTATGCTTTATTTTTTTAATTCTTGAATTTCTGTTCCCGGCTTTGTGAATTTCAAGAGGCTCGCTTACTATGTCCCCGATTGTCATTCTTGGAGAAAGGGATGCATAAGGGTCCTGGAAAATAATCTGAATTTCCCTTCTGTATTTAAACATTTGGGAACGTTTCAGCTTAAGAATATTTATTCCATTATAAATTATTTCTCCTGCAGTGGGATAAATAAGCCTTAAGATTAATCTTGCAACAGTAGATTTGCCGCAGCCGCTTTCACCAACCAGGCCAAATGTTTCACCTTTTTTTATAAAAAAGCTTATACCATCAACTGCTTTAACTGATCCGGCTGCTGTATTAAAAAAGAAACCTGTTCTTAAATTAAAATATTTTTTTAAATTTTTTACTTCCAGTAAGGCTTTATCCATACTTTATAATAAATTTTAAAATTCAAATTATTAAAAATAAAATAAGTAAATTACTGCCTTTTCAAGCTTCCATTTAAAAATTCCTTCGATCTGTAGCATGCTGCAAAATGACCTTCTTCCTCCTCTATTGTTGGCGGAAAAGACAAAGTGCATTGTTTAATTGCAAATTTACATCTTGGAGTAAATGTGCACCCCTTAGGCAAATCTATAAGGCTTGGCGGTGTACCCTTTATAGGATGAAGCCTTTCCTTTTTTTCTTCATTTAATTTTGAAACTGAACCTATAAGTCCGAGCGTATAAGGATGAAGAGGATTATAAAATATATTATCTATAGTAGAAAATTCTACAGGTTTTCCTGCATACATTACCATTACCCTTGCAGCATATTTCGCTATTACTCCCAGATCATGGGTAATTAAAATAACTGATGAATTTGTTTTTTTCTTTAAGGTATCAATTAATTCAAGAATTTGAGCCTGAATTGTAACATCAAGCGCAGTTGTTGGTTCATCTGCAATTAATATGCTTGGAGAATTTGCAATTGCCATGGCAATCATAGCTCTTTGTCTCATGCCTCCGCTGAATTCATAAGGATAACTCTTTATTCTCCTTTTCCTGTCAGAAATACCAACCATATCAAGAAGATCCAGTGCCATATTATATGCCTGTTTTTTGGACACTTTCTGATGAGCTGTAATTGATTCTATTATCTGATTTCCAATACTGAAAACAGGATTTAAAGATGTCATTGGATCCTGAAAAATCATCGAAATGCGGTTTCCTCTGAAATGTTTAAGGGTATTAATCTTATATTTTAACAAATCCTGTCCATCAAAAATTATTTCTCCGCTTTCAATCTTGCCTGGAGGCACAGGAATTAAACCAAGGATGGTTAAAGCCGTAATGCTTTTCCCTGAGCCTGTTTCCCCGACAATTCCAAGAGTTTCACCTTTCTTTAAATCAAAAGTTACACCGTCAACAGCCTTCACTATTCCAGCATCTGTATGAAAATAAGTTTTAAGATTTTTTACTTCCAGTATTATATCCGAATTATTATTCATATCTACCTCTTAAGCCTGGGGTCAAATGCATCTCTTAATCCGTCTCCCAATAAGACAAACCCTAATACTGCAATTAATATTGCAATTCCCGGGAAAAACATTAACCACGGAGCTGTATTGATATAGTTGAGTGATTCTGAAAGCATTTTTCCCCAAGAAGGTGTCGGAGGCTGAACCCCCAATCCTAAAAAGGAAAGCGCTGCTTCCACTATAATGGCAGTACCCACATTCATTGTGGAATAAACTATAATTGGGGCAAAAGAATTAGGCAGAATGTGTCTTACTATTATCCTTGAATTGCTTGCACCAAGCGCTCTTGCTGCTTCTATATATTCCTTTTCCTTTATGGACAGTATCGAACTTCTAAATAGCCTTGCAACAGATGCCCATCCTAAAATTCCTATCGCAATAAAAACATTTAATACCCCGGGTCCAAGGATTGTCATTATTGCAATCGCACCCAGAATATAGGGGAAAGCAAAGAAAATATCAGCTACTCGCATGATTACAGCATCAGAAACATTTCCGAAGAATCCTGAGAGAGCTCCAAGAAACAATCCAATGGCAAGAGATATTGCAACTGCAACAACTCCAACCAGCATCGAAATTCTTGCACCGTACAGCACGCGGCTGAAAATATCTCTGCCTAAAATATCGGTTCCAAACCAGTGCTCAAGACTTGGACCTTTTTGTGAAATTTCCTTTATCCTTTCATTAGGATTATAGGGAGCTAAAAACGGTGAAAATACAGCAATAATTATCATAAGTATTACAATTGCAAGGCCAATCATTGCAAGTTTGTTTCTTAAAAGTCTTTTCCACGCATCTCTATATAGCGATGATTTGCTGTATTTTTTTTCAAGTTCCTCTTCTGAAACAAGAGATTCATCAAATATTTCCTCGATATCTGAATCATTAAGAATTTTACTTTTTTCTTCCTTAAATGGATACATTATATAATTCTTTAAAATTTTTTTTACTGTTTTAAAAATAAAATAAATTTAAAATCTTCATAAAAAATATTTTTAAATTTATCTGTGGATATGCAAAATTCTAAACATTAGCGGCACCCCCACCTTCAAGTCTGATTCTCGGATCAAGAATTGCATAAATTATATCCACTATCAGATTTATAAAAACAAAAATTAATACTAAAACAATTGTTCCGCCAATAACTACCGGAGCATCTCTTTGCAGTATGG
>JAMDDL010000103.1 GCA_023488645.1 Actinomycetota bacterium
ACTGCTGTTGCTGTTATTGCCTGCAGAAAATTCAAACTGATAGTCGTCTCCGTTTAAAAAAGGTATGTTAAAATCATTTTCAAGCTGACTATCTATCACTAATGTAATATTATCTCCTTTATTAATCTGGTTGCTGTTAAATGGCTGATTATATACATCATCTGTAACGTCAATATAAAAGTAAAAATTATCATTATCCCAGCATGATGAAAATACACCTGATAAATCTTTTGAATTGGTATAATTTTCCTTTAATATCGTGGGAGTAAAAGAAGAAAATTTTTCATAAAAAGTCCAGTCATCGGAATTTGCATCAATAACAGGGGAGGTGTAGCATTTTAATGAAAAAATCGGAGAACCATTTTGAGAGCGGTAATTAATCTTTTCAAGAATTTTGTTCTTTTTTTCTTCAATGTTTACATTGGAAAGCGTAGAAGTCTCTGAAGAAATATCGCCGCTGAAATTTACTGTGAATGGAACTTTTTCACTGGTATAAATAACCCTGTCATTTTTATCAGTAACTTCAGCATAAATATCATAATCTCCTTTACCGGGAGGATTCCAGTTAAATTTAAATGGCGGATTATCAAGAGTTTTTATAAGGCTGCTGTTTATATAAATATTTATGTTATAACTTCCGCCTTCAATATCTTTTCCCTTAATCTCAACAGGTACGGTTTCATTTGCACTTACAAATTCAAAAGACTGGTTTTTTGAAGGAGAAGAAATCAGCAAATCAAAATTTCCCTGCTCGGAAGAGGTGGAAGGAGTCTTTGAAAAAACAACCAGCGGCAATTTGCTTTTAATATTAAAAAATATAAGAATTGAAAGGCCTATTATTATAATGAAAATAATATAAGGAAACCTGTCGGGAAGAAAGGTATTTTGTTTTCTTAATTTTTTATCATCATTATTTTCCATATTTACTTTAAGCCATATTTATTAATAATTTTATTATAATACAGTTTTAAATTAATTTTATTTTTTTTTAAAACAAAATCAGCAAACCGCCTTAATCATGATTTTCCTGCTGTTTTTTTCTTTCCTCGATAATAGATTCTGCAAGATTATGTGGAAGTTCATCATAATGGGAAAATTTCTGTTTAAATATACCGCGGCCCTGTGTCATTGATTTTAAATCAACAGCATAATTAAATGTTTCGGATTGAGGGACTGTAGCTTTTATGATCTGATTATGTTTTTCACCTGTGATGCTTATTATCTTTCCTCTTTTGGAATTTATATCTCCTATTATATCTCCCATATATTCTTCAGGAACAGTTATCTCAAGTTCCATAACAGGTTCAAGGATGACAGGTGCTGCTTCAGACATTCCTTTTTTAAAAGCCATTGATGCTGCAATTTTAAAAGCCATTTCAGAAGAATCAACAGTATGATAAGAACCGTCATATAAATTAGCAGAAACATCAACAACCGGAAATCCGCCAAGTATACCTGCCTGCAGAGCTTCTCTTATTCCCTTCTCAACACCGGGTATATATCCTTTAGGAATTGCTCCCCCGAATATTGTATCTTCAAATTTAAAACCTTCTCCCTTGGCAAGGGGTTTGATTTCTATAAATACATGGCCATATTGTCCTCTGCCGCCTGATTGTTTTTTGTATTTATATTCTGATTTTGCAGAATTTCTGATTGTTTCCTTATATGCAACCCTGGGTATCTCCATATTGACATCAATATCAAATTTTTCCTTTAATTTTTCCCTTACAATTGCAAGATGAAGTTCACCCATGCCCCATACAATACTTTGTTTTACTTCAAGATTGTTTTCAAGTCTGATAGTCGGATCTTCTTCAATAAGCCTTGTTATTCCTGCATTAATTTTTTCCTCATCACCTTTAGCTGCAGGCATAATTGCCCTTGGAAATATTGGTTCGGGATAAATAACTTTATTCATTGCCAGCGGTTTTTCAGGACTGGAAATTGTATCATCTGTTGAAATATCAGTAATTTTTGCAACTGCAACCATATCTCCGGGAGATGCTTCGGAAATTTCCGACTGGTTTTTACCCTGCATCTTCATAATATTTGTAAATTTAAAACTGTTTTTTGGCCCTGACACAAAATAACTGTTTGCAGGTTTCATTGTTCCTGAAAATATTCTGAATACGGATAATTTTCCTATGAAAGGATCTGCTGTTGTTTTAAATACATAAGCTGCAAGCTGACTGTCTGCAGACATGTTTATTTCAACTTCATTATTGCTGTTAATTTCCCTTGCCTTTATTTTTGAAATTTCAACAGGTGAAGGCATAAGTGTATTGATGTAATCCATAAGAATGTCTATACCGATATTTTTTCCCGCACTTATTGCAAAAACAGGAATGATTGAACGGTTCAGTACAGATTTTTTTAAAATTTTGTTTAAACTTTCTGCATCTATCTCTTCACCATTTAAATACTTTTCAAGAAGAACTTCATCATTTTCAACAATATATTCAATGAGTGAATTATATCCTGCATTTGCTGTTTTACTGATACTATCATCAAGATTACTTTTTGTTCCTGTTTTTAAATCAGTTTTATATGTATATTGAGTTTTCTTAAGAACATCTATTACCGCATTAAAATTTTCACCTTCACCTGAAGGGATTGTAAAAGGTACAAGAGGTGCAGAAAAATTTTTTTTGATATTTTCAATAGCTTTAAAATAATCTGCATTTTCCTGATCCAGTTTATTCATAATGCAGAAAACCGGAGTTGATTTTTTATCAAGTTCTTCAATTATTTTTTCTGTAACAGCCTGAATACTTGCCTTAGGATCAAATAAAAGCAAAGCTCCGTCTATTACCTGGATTGCTTCAAGAGTCTGACCTATAAAATCAAGATAACCGGGACAGTCAATCAGGTTTATTAAGTGTTCTTTCCATTGATAATTTAAAATACTTGAACTGATGCTGAATCCTCTTTTGGTTTCAAGAGGGCTGAAGTCCGAAACAGTATTTTTTGTCTCAATTCTGCCCATTCTTTCAATAGCTCCGCTATCAAATAAAAAACATTCAGCAAGTGTAGTTTTTCCGGTATTATTGCCTGAAACAAGCCCGATAACTCTTTTGTTTTCCGCATTTGAAACAGCCATTAATTCCTCCTGATGTATATCAAGTTATTAAGAAAAATATTTTTATCAGATTACCAAAAAAAACAAAGAAAAATATATCATAAAATAATGCAAGTGTAAAAATTAAAAGGAAAGCATTTCCAATTTCGTGATTGCAAACAAATTATTGGATTAGGCTGGGTGATTGAGAAAACCGTATGAAGGCTGAGCGGGCAGAGTTCCTCTGTAAAGAGGAGAGCGAAGCCTGAATCCGAGCAAGCTTTGCCTCGCTGGGGCAAAGATTGCGTGTTTTTGAAACACCCAGTCTAATTCTTGTAGTCTTAATTTTGTCACTATTATGAAAAAGAATACTAACAATTAAGTAGCAAATATTATGTTTGTTTATGAACTTTAGTGAACTTTTTATATTGCATAATAAAAAAAATTTTTATGCTATAATATATTACTT
>JAMDDL010000188.1 GCA_023488645.1 Actinomycetota bacterium
CTTTCAGGCTTATCGCTATCGTTTTATCTGATTTCAAGGTTTAAAAATGTTTCTGTTCTGGGAGTGGTTCTGTTCGGCATTTTAATATTTGCTGCTGATAATTTTTCGGTTCCACTCCCAAAAACAGGTTTTGTTTCAGTAAGTTCAGGCATTTATCTTGCAGCATTAATATTATTCGGACCAACAACAGCAATAATAGTCACATTTATTTCTTCATTTTTTATCCGGGATTTCTTAAGAAAAGTACCCTACTATAAACATTTATTTAACATCGGTCAGTATTTGATATCCATAGGTATTTCCAGTTGGGTATTTGAAATATTGTATGAAAGAAAAATTGATAATATTTTCATCGCGAAAAATATAGGAGTAATTTTTTTAGCTGCAGTAATCTTTTTTATCATAAATACCTTTTTAACTGCTACAGTAATATCCTTTAGCCAGAATATTAAAATTTTTAATATCTGGGTTTATAATTTTGCATGGCTGTTTCCATTTCATTTATTTTTAGTTGTAATGTCTATTGCAATCTCATTTCTTTATAAGGCTTATGGTCCATTTACACTTCTTTTTACTTTAATGCCTTTAGTTATTGCACAATATACTTACATGCTTAGAAATAATGAAAGAAAAGCATTATTAAACAGCATTCTGCAGATAGTGAAGATAGTTGAGGCAAAAGATGTTTATACTGCAGGCCATTCAGTAAGAGTTGCTAAGTATTGTGAAAAAATTGCAAGAAAATTAAAGTTAAATGAATATAATATTGAAATACTTAAAAATATTGCAAATCTTCATGATATCGGAAAAATTCAGATTGATCTGTCAATCTTAAATAAAACGGAGAAGCTGACAAATGAAGACTGGTTTGAAATTAAGAAACATCCGGTAGTTGGTTATGGGATAGTAAAGGAAATTACATTTCTAAAAGATGATGCAAATGCAGTACTTTATCACCATGAAAAATATGACGGCAGCGGTTATCCGTTTGGAGTAAGCGGTGATAAAATTCCATTGTTTGCAAAAATAATAAGCGTGGCTGATTCTTATGATGCAATGACTACAGACAGACCATACAGAAGAGCTTTAACTATTGTTGAAGCACAGGAGGAACTTAAACATAACATCAATACACAATTTGATGAAAATGTATGTTTAAAAATGCTGGAAATATTAGCTGAAGAGCAAATTGAAGCTAAATTATCTGAAATATCTGAAAACGAAGCTAAAATATCTGTTTAACAAGCTTTAGTAAAATTTGAAAATAAAAATGAGCTTATAAATGATTTTTATTTTTTATTTCCCTTAATGTTTTTCTTTTCCATCTGATACTTGTAAAAACCAGTTTGAAAAATTTAATTGTATCCTTTACAGGATTTACATGGCTTTTAAATTCTTCAAGATTATATATTGTTTTTATTGGAATATTTCTTATACTAAAACCTGACCAGCTTGCTCTTAGGAGCATTTCGGGTTCGGTATCAAAGTTTTTTGTCTCAAGCTTGATATTTTTTAATACCTTTTGATTAAGAAATCTGAAACCTGACTGTACGTCTTCAATTTTTCTGCCTGCAATGCCTGAAATAATCCATGAAGTCAAATAGTTTACAAATCTTCTAATAAATGGCATTCCTTTTGTATTATTAAACCTGCTTCCTACTATTAAATCAGGATTATGAACGGCAATATTGTCTAAAAATTTTTGAATTTCTTCAGGATCATGCTGTCCGTCAGCATCAATTGTAATTGCACCATAATAATTATTGTTGATAATATGATTAAAACCTGTTTTTAAAGCTTCACCTTTTCCCTTATTAATATTATGATTAATGACAGTCAGTCTGTCTTTGAAATGAGTTTTTAATTCTTTAACAACTTCATTTGTATTATCGGTTGAACCATCATTAATTACAATTATGTCAAGATTAAATCTGCTGCATTTTTTTATTACTTCTCCAATATGATTGCATTCATTGTATGAAGGTATAAGTATTGCTATTTTAGAAGAATCAACTTTTTCAGTATTATTTATCATAAATTTTTAAGTCCTTATAAATTTGTGATTCGGTAATAATAATATTTATTTTTTTATCATATGGACAACAGGGCACATTTTTAACCATTTGTAAATCAAATGCAAGGGCAATTTTCTTAACATCTTTTCTTAACATTTCAGATATTTTATCATAATATCCGCCGCCGTAACCGATACGGTTAAAATTTAAATCAAAACACAGTCCCGGAACTATTGCAAGATCAATTTCATCAAATTTTGCTTCACCGCATTTTAAAACATCAGGCTCCATAATTCCAAAACTTCCTGTTTTTAAATCATTTTTTAAATTTGAAACATAAAAAACTTTTAACTGGCTGCCGGCAATTTTAGGCATTATTATTTTTTTACCTTTTTTTAAGGCGTCTTTGATTATACCTTTTGTGTCAATTTCACTTCTAAAGGGGTAATATATGAAAATTGTTTGTGAAGACTTGTATTCGCCTGTCTTAAGCAGTTTTTTTGTGATTATTCTGCTTTTTAATTCATGTTCCTTCAGGGAAAGCTGGTTTCTGGCTTCCTGAATTTTTTTTCTGATTATTTTTTTTTCAAGATTTATATTTTTATTAATCTTCATAAAAAGTAGAGGCTATTGCACCAGGACCAAGATGTGCTCCAACAATACAGCCAATATTTCCTCTGATCAGTTCCCGCGGTTTAAATTTATCATTAATTCTGGCAGCAAATTCATCTCCTTCATCGTTCATATCAGAATCTGCAACAAAAACGTGCAGATTTGAAGAATCCTTTACCATCATTTCCATCAGATTTAAAATTTCCTGTTTGCCCTGCTCCCATCTTCTGGTATTTTTATAAGGTGATACTTCTCCGTCATGCAATGTTAAAATGGGTTTAAGTTCAAGCAATGAAGCAAGAAGTGATTTTGCTCTTCCTATTCTTCCGCCTCTTTTCAAATATTCAAGAGTGCTTGGAATAAACAAAACATTTATTTTTTCCCTAAAGTCTTCAACAGCTTTTAATATTTCTTCTTTTGATTTTCCCTGATTAGCCAGTTCTGCGGCTTTTACTGCCATAAAACCGCAAGGCATATGTACTTTTTCAGAATCAATAATGGTGATATCAGAGTCAGACAGTTCTTTGGCTGCAAGTTCGGCAGAAGCAATTGTTCCTGACATTTTTTTTGAAATTAAAATATTTATAATACTGTCATGTGTTTTTAAAAGCTCCCTGTAAACCTTAAGAAAGTCACCTGGTGTAGGTTGTGATGTTGTAGGCATTACCGTACTTACCCTGATCCTGTCATAAAATGCTTTTAATGTTATATCATTTCCGTCATCCTTGTATGTTTCATTACCAAATATTACATATAAAGGCACAACTGAAATATTATATTTCTTACATATGTCTGCAGGTATATCTGAAGAGCTGTCCGCAACTATTGCAACTGTCATTTTTCCCTCCTGTAATTATTTTTTATA
>JAMDDL010000062.1 GCA_023488645.1 Actinomycetota bacterium
TTTAAAATTTATGAAAAAGATATTAATTGTTGATGATGAAGCTGAAATAAGAGAATTAATAAAAGACTTTCTGATAAAAGAAAATTTTGTTACAGATTTAGCAGCAAGTGGCAAGGAAGCACTTATTAAACTTTCAGCACATCAGGATGACTTTGACCTGGTCATTCTTGATATAATGATGCCTGAAATTGATGGAATTGAAGTTTTAAAAACATTACGAAAAACAAGCAGTATACCTGTTATTTTCCTTACTTCAAAAAATGAAGAGATTGATAAAATTTTAGGACTTGAAATAGGAGCAGATGATTATATTACAAAACCTTTTAATCCAAGGGAAATGGTTGCAAGAATTAAGGCAGTTTTGCGCCGCAGCAGTCAGGAAAAATCTGTTTTGGAAATTAAAAATGAAGATTACTTAAAGGAACATGGCATTAGAAAATATTTGGATGAAAAACCTGCGTTATCACTTAATGAATCAAAAAACAGAATTATCCATGGAAGGATGATCAGGATAACATATAACTCTACTTCCGTACTTGGCAAGATAAAGACATCAATTCTTGAAATTAATACAGATTCCCGCAGGGTTTTTATTAATGGAAAAGAAGCACGTCTTACCAATAAGGAATATCAACTTCTGCTATATTTAGTCATGAATAAAAATATTGTAATTTCAAGAGAAAAAATCCTGGAAAATGTGTGGGGATATGATTTTACCGGAGAAACAAGAACAATTGATGTTCACATAAAAGAATTAAGGAAAAAGATTGGTGACGGCAGCGGAAAGCTTATAGAAACAATTTGGGCGACAGGCTACAGATTAAATTATGAAAAGGATTTAGATTGATGGTATGAAAATTCAGGATAAACTGACAAATTATATTGCTATTACCTTATTTATTATAATCTTTCTTTCATCAATTATTTTTACTACACTTTTTGTTTTCAATCACAGAAATTCAAGATTACTGGATCTTACATTGCAAAATACAAATTTTTCAGAAGGTTTGCTGAAAAAATACCAGTCAGTTGATGATGCAATGCTTGACCCGGGATTTTTTATAATTGTAAAAGCTTATGAGGCGATTTCAGGAGTAAGAATTACGCTTATTGACAAAAATTTTAATATTGTCTTAAATCCGTATAATTTAACAAAAGTTGATGCGGAGAATCTTATATCATCAAACTCAATTTTAAGGGGATTGTCCTACCAGAAAAATTCAAACATAAGCAACCTGGAGAAAATTGTAACTTTTAATTTAACAAATAAAAAATATTATGTATCCATTTACATGATTAAAGCAGGCAATTTAAATTTATATTCTGCTTTCTTTAAAGAAAAACAAGATCTGGATATACCCCCTTTGAGATACTTTATGGCTTTGGCGGTACTTTCACTTTTAGCATTGATGATTTCATACTTTGCAGGGTTTTTTCTAAGCAAAAATATTTCAGGTAATCTGATAAAACTGAGCAGTTATGTAAAAAAAATTACTGCAGGAAATTATGATGAAAAAATAAAAATAAATACAGCAGATGAGATTGAAGATCTGGCAGAGAATATAAATTTAATGAAGGATAAAATAAGAATCAGCCAATTGTCCTTAAAAGAATTTACTTCTACCGTTTCCCATGAAATAAAAAACATGCTTACTGTAATCCAGGGATATTCGGAAGGTATAAAATCGGGAATATACAAAGATAAGGAAGAAATTAACAGTGCTCTGCACAAAATAATAACTAAAACAAGAGATCTTGAAAACCTGACCAATAGTCTTCTTCTGCTTTCAAAAGTTGAAAATAAATTTATCGAATTAAGAAAAGATAAAATAAATCCCATGGAAATCATAGATGAACTTATCGAAACTTATAAAAGTCAACTTTATATAAATAAATTAAAAATAATCAGGAAAGTTGACCTGAAAGATACAATCCATGTTACAAGTGATAAATATTTGCTTCAAACGATACTTTCCAATTTAATAAATAACGCAATTAAATATTCATTGCCTGATTCCAATATTGAAATTTCTCTTACAAGCACTGCAAACCGCAGCTCAAAACATCTGGTTTTTTCTGTTTCAAATGAAGGACTTGAAATTTCAAAGGAAGACAAGGAAAAGATTTTTAAAATGTTTTACAGAGGTGACAAGGCAGAATTTTACAATATTGAGGGTTATGGTCTTGGTCTGGCAATTTCTCACAAAATTACGTCCTATTTAAATGCCTCTCTGGATTTTAAATCTGAAGGGAAATTAAATACATTCATATTAAGATTGACTGCAGATAAATTTGCAGGTTAAGTTCGATTTAAATTTGATTAAATTTGATTTGATTATAGATTAATTCAAAATACCGGCATGAATAAATTCTGCTACCCAGCTCTGATATCTTTTTTTGAGGTTTTACAAAAAATTTACAATTTCTTCAAATTTTCTTCACAACTCTTTGTAATAATTAACAATATTAAAAATATAAATTCTTATTTTACATTAGTTTAAATTTAAATAATTATTAAAATGGCAATAATAAAAAATTTGAAAAATAAATATCAAAAGCTGATTTAAAAATTAATTTAAAGTTTAAGATAACCTGCATCTGGTTTTATATACATTACAGCTTTATAAATCAATTAAAGGAGATTTGCCTATGAATTAAGGAATCATCAATATCACATCAAAGTATTTAGATATAGTTAAAAAGGTAACGATTTTAAATTTCAAAAGTTAGACAAAAATCAGAAACAAGTTAGTACATAATATTGACAAAGATTTATATTTAGATATATAGATCCGGCAGAATACCTCCAATCCGGATCTATATATTTTTACCTTAATGATTTTACCCTAAGATTTTTTTACCCTTAATGCTTATATTAACATCTGCAAACGGTATAATTTTTTCCGAGCTTGCTATTGCCTGTTTAACAATGTTAGTTAAAGCAAAACAGCTGCATTTGTCTTCATCAATTTTAATTATTTTTCTTTTTGCCATTTTCCTGCTCCTTAAAACAATTTAATATTAAGATTATTTGCACCTTGTAAATTCTTTAATAATATTAAAAAGACGAATTATTTAAAATTTTTCTTTATAATAACAATAACTTATAAAAAGATATTTGTTAATTATTTAATTTATAATGTATGTTTGATGCAGAAGACAGGGAATTTAGCTTGTTAAGATCAGAAATTAATATAATTTTAAAATATAGGAAACCATAAATGGATTTAATACTTTTAATTAAGGTGGGAATAAATGCAAACAGGTAAAAAAGTAATAATAATTGGCGGAGTGGCTGCCGGGACTTCAGCGGCTGCAAGATTAAGACGAATGACAGAAGATATTGAAATCACTTTATATGAAAAATATAAATACATATCTTATGCGACATGCGGGCTTCCGTATTTTGTCTCCGGAAAAATTCAGAATGTAAATGAACTCCTGGTTTCAACT
>JAMDDL010000016.1 GCA_023488645.1 Actinomycetota bacterium
GATTATAAACCTGAAGTATTGATTATTGGCACGGGTGCACATGGTTTTATGAAAGTTGATGATAAGTTAAAGAATAAATTAAAAATTTTAGGTATAGAATTTATAATTAAGATAACTTCGGAAGCAATAAATGAATATAATAAGGTATATAAGAATAAAAAAGTTATTTGTGCGCTACATTTGACTTGTTAAGTAATTACAATAAAAATATAAAACTTTGCTACGAAATATTATAAAAATTTCAATATTGGAGTTTTATAAGAATGAATAAAAAATTAAAATGGACTCTTATTGGATTTGGAATATTTCTATTAATAGTGGCGGTTATAACTGTGAGTTTTTTTCTGTATTTTTTTATAAGAACAGGTATAGCAGTTTTACACAGAGAGTTTACTCCAGAAAAAAAAGTCCCAGTTGAGGTGGAAGAAAATAATTTAACTGATGAAACCAAGGGGTTTACTGCGGAGGCAGATTTAATAATAGATGACCTTGCTTATATAAAAATTCTGGAAACACCCTACATGGATGACAAAGACCCTGAAACCGATGGAATAGCTATAGATATTATGTTCTATAATAGCAAAGGTGAACACATTTCTTTTGAGAATATTCCAATAAAAGTAAATATAAAAGTTTATGCAAATAAATTTAATCTTGATACAGGAAAAGATGAAATTGTTGAACCGCCCATATATGAAGGAATTGTTGAAATCGATCATTCAATGAGATTTTCTGAAATGTTAGGTAATTATATAAGAATTCCTTTTGAGGATATCGGGTCTTTTCCTGATAAAAAATATCATTTTGGGACAATGAAGGTTATTGTAATAACTCCTTTACAAGGAAATTTTGAAGCAAAACAAGAAATGGTTGCAATAACCCCATATTAAAGGAAAAATTACCAAGATCATAAATACAAGTGTCTATTTTTATTATTTTCATGTTGAATTAAATTTTTAATATATTTTTGGAATTGCAAAAATAGCATTTATCGACAGTCATACTGAAATCCCAGCTTTTTTCAGATACATTATATACCCACGAGTAAGATTGTGTTTTATCGGAATCAAAATCATCATTCCTGTAAATCAGTACAATTCCTTTTTCCTGTGCATGACCGATAAATTTTTCAGTATTTCCACAATCAAGACATTTATACATATATCCTCCAATAATTATAATAATGTAAATAATATTAATAAGTAAGATTATATTAAATAGAATATAAAATTACAATATTAATATTTAATATTATTAACTAATATTTATTACGATCGAAGCTATTAAAAATTATAAGAATTTATTTTGGTTTCTTTGTCTCCTGCAATAGATGCAGTACCATAATAATAAATATTCAACTTGTACTTTCGGCAAGCCTGCAAGGAATTATACGAAATGGTAATAATCAATGATTAAGGATTAATGTCGGCGGGTAAAAAAAGCTTAAGGATTTCCTTTGCAAAATTTGCCCAGTCTTCGCCTTCTGGGTCAATAAGACCTTGTGTTAAAAGTCCTATTATAAGCGCAAAAAGTATTCTTGAAGTTTTTCTTGGAGTAAATTTTTTTATGCCTGACTTTTTTATTACTGCGGAAAAGAAAACAAGGAAATCCTCATATGAAGTTTTTATTGTGTCCTTAAGTGCCGGATCAGATATGCCCTTGATATAAAATTGAAGAAATACTGCTATTTTATTAATATCTTTTGTAAATTCGGAAATCAATTTATCAGGTATATTTATCAGAGCAGAAGCCAGATCCTTTGACTGCCTGTCTGCTTCATCAAGGATGCTTCCAATACTTTCCATCCACTGGTTTAAAAGAACAAGTAAAAGATCCTGTTTTGTATTGAAATGATAATAAAATGCCCCTTTGGTTACATTGGCTTTTTCACATATTTCATCTATATCAGTTTTTTCATAATCTTTTTCTGAAAAAATTGAAATTGCTGATTCCAGAATTCTATTTCTTGTAGTTCTGCTTTTTTCTTCAAGAGTCATCTTAAGGTACAGTTTGGGCTAAATATTTATTTATTTCCAAATTTTCACTGATTTTTTTAATTATTTCTTTAATTTCACTTTCGGAATCTGAAATATAAAATATGGATGGCCCGCTGCCTGATAAGTGGAATGGTTTGTTGATTATGTTATTTAATATTTCAGCCCACTTATTATATTCCTTAAATATATTATCATATACTTTTTCAAAAACATTAAAAATAAAATTTTCAAATTTGCTGTAAAAATTATCCATATTAATTTTATTATTGTCATTTTTAATATTTTCCACAAGAATAGATGTTGTTTTGCCTGTAGAATAGCTTACAGGTGTAATATGAGAATAAATCTTTTTTGTTTTTTCAGAAATTTTTAAGGGAAGCAGGATAACAGCAAGCCATTTTTTTGACAGGGGATTTAATTTTTCTATGATTTCCCCCCGTCCGCCTGCAAGGCATGTACCGCCATAAATAAAAAACGGAATATCGGAACCTATTTTTGATCCGATTTCAGCCAGCTCTGCAATTGATAATTTTAAATTCCATAGTTTATTTAAGCCTCTAAGTGTGGCGGCAGCATCACTTGAACCGCCGCCCAGACCCGCAGAGGACGGAATATTTTTTTTAAGTTGAATTATTGCCCCGTCTTTGTATCCGGTTGATTCTTTTAAAACTATTGCAGCCTTATAAACAAGATTATTATTAAAATAATTAAAATTATCAGATTCAGGCAGGCTGTCTTCTGAAGGAAGATTGCTGTATTCAGGTATAACCTGTATCCATTCATTTTTCCAGAAAGTTAAAACATCGCATATGTCTATGGTTTGCATAACCGATTTAATTTCATGATATCCGTCATCCCTCTTATTTAAAATTTCAAGTGTCAGATTTATTTTTGCTGGTGCAATTTCACATATCATTTTCTTTATCCTCTTTTTTTAACATGACAATCCTTTTTGCTTCTTCAAGATTAACAATTGTGTCAACGCATCCGTCCTTGGTTAAAGGTACAGCGGCAATAACAGGGGCATTGCCGTTTAAATTATTTTTTTCAGTTATCTCATTGATTGCTTCAATACCTTCCTTCAGCTCTTTTTTACATGCAACCGCTACAATTCCCAGGGGTTGTTTTTCTTCAACAAACCTTATTGCCATTGCACCTCCTGGTGCTATACAAACACCCTTATATCCTAATTTTTCAGCAAGCTTTCTCAGTTGCCCTATCTGACAGTTATTTTTGCAGTCGTCTCTGCAAAGAAGGCCATTTTTGCTCATTTTTGCACTGCACAGCTCACTTGGTCTTAAACAGTGACTTAAAAGAAGAATTCTGTCCTTAAAATCAATATCGTCTATATTTTTTAAAATTTTTTTATTTTTTACAGTATTTTTTTTGCAGTGACCGGTCATTTTATTTT
>JAMDDL010000050.1 GCA_023488645.1 Actinomycetota bacterium
CGGAACTGATGCAACAAATTGCTATGTAAGGCCAAGTAATGATATTAAAGGTTTTTTAGGCGCGGAAAATAAGCTTGGAAAGGTTGATGAGGAATGGAAAACGGGATTAATAATGTACAGGCTGTCACATTTTAGTGAAGCATTAAAGCATTTTGACTCAGTGCTGAATTTAAGCGGAGGTCATCTTCTTGCTCAGGAGTACAAGGCAAAAGCTCAGGCAAACATGGGTCAGGACAAACCTATCGGTCAGGAAACGGCAGCAATTGAAAACAATACTTCGGAAAATACTTCGGTTGGAAGTTCTGACACTATAAATATCAATAAAATTTCAAAAAAAGACAGCATGCCGGCCTGGGTGTGGGCTATTATCGGAGCAGGGATTGTTTTGATTGCTCTTGTTATTGCACTTATTGCAATAATGCTTGGCAAAAAAAACAAAGCTCAGACAGGAATTCAGAATATGTATTATCAACAACCTGAGCAGCAAAAATTTGCACCTCCATCATCTGTAGAACAAAAGAGCAGGGAAGTAAAATATGAAAATAAAGAAAGAGCAAATTTTTGCCCGAAATGCGGAGCTAAGATTGAAGAAGGACAGGCATTCTGCCCAAATTGCGGAAACAAGGTAAAAAATAAATGATTTGCCAACATAAATTTAAAGCTATTTTAACTGCTAAACTATGGTAGCAAATCATTTATTAAAAAAAGAATTAAATAGCTTACCGGATTATCCGGTAAGCTATCCTATTAGATTGATTGATTAGTATCTTCTATAGTTACTTCTTGCAGGTCTGTCTCTTTGAGGACGAGCTTCGTCTACTCTTAAAGTACGACCGTCAAACGATGATCCATCTAAAGCTTCTTTTGCTTTTTGCGCCTCTTCTGGACTGCCCATTTCAATAAACCCGAAACCTTTGTTTCCGATTATATTAACCTGGACAACTTTGCCATAAGGGGAAAATAACTTTTCCAGTTGTTCATCAGTTGCTGAATAGGAAAAATTTCCTATATACAGTTTGTTGCCTTGCATTACTACCTCCTTAAAATATTATTATTTCTCTAAGCTTGATAATATTTTTTTCGAGAGGAAGGTGCAAGAAAACGCAGCTCTAATTAAAATATCATTAAACAAAGAAGAGATTGTATTATATTCCACTTTATAAGCTTTTGTCAAATTATCCTTCCCTCAGATTATGCTTCCCTCAGATTTTGGTTATTCCCACCTGAAGGTTTTAACTGATATAGCTGCTCCCACTACAAGCATACCTGCAATAACAGCCAGGTTCAGCCAATATTCCGACCAGCTATGCCCCTGCCAGAGACCCTTCATGAGAGTGACCACATAATAAAGCGGTATATATTTACTTATACTGGTTACTTTACCGGTAAGAACTTCAATTGGAATTGTGGCTCCGGATAAAAACATCATGGAAAAAGCCAGAACCATTCCGACTATCTGGGCAGTCCGTGCAGTTGGTGCAAGGCTTGCAATCATGTATCCGAAAGAGAAAAAAGACAAAGAGCATAAGGTAAAAGCTGCAAAAAGACTAAAGATATTACCTTCAAATCGAGCACTATACATAAATTTGCCAACCATGAAAAGCAGTATCACACCGGCAAGAGACATTAAATAATATACGAAAATATTTGAAAAAAGATATACTGCAGGAGATGCAGGAGTTGCATAAAATCTCCTTAATACTCCTTTCTCTCTGTCCTCTGCCGTAGAAATGGGGACACTCATAAGTCCAACTGTAACTATAATAAGCGACATATAAGCTGGAAGCATTGAATCTATAAAGCCCAGGCCACCGAAAAACGGGGTAGGTTCATTGCCATATATAAAACCAAAAAGAATCAGTATCATTGGCGCATAAGCCAGCGTAAAAAAAGCCGCCATCGGCTCCCTTAGGTATAATTTCGCTTCAACTACCGTTAATCTGAAAAGAGATTTCATAAGTCCTCCTTAGTTCCTTATTTCTCTTCCAGTTAGAGCCAGAAACACATCTTCAAGTGTTGCCTGACCGGTTTTAAGATCATGAAAGTCTATATTATTATTGACCAGAAAATTGATTGTATCTTTTATCATTTTCCTGTCATGACCATATACTATTATATTTTCTCCTGATCTTTCATATTTGCTTATGCTTTTAATAGTATTTAAAACATTTAATTCAAAGTTTTCAGGTACGCTTAACATAAGACGGGTTTCCATTATTGTATTCCTGATTAAATTTTGGGGAGTGTCCAGAGCTATTATTTTACCATGATCCATTATTGCTACCCTGTTACATAATTTCTCGGCTTCTTCCATGAAATGGGTTGTAAGAAATATTGTTTTTCCCTTACCGGAGATGTCTTTTATCAGATCCCAGGTTACTCTCCTTGCCTGGGGATCAAGTCCTGTTGTGAGTTCATCAAGAAAAATCAGATCGGGATCATTGAGTAATGAAAGAGCAATAAAAAGCCTTTGTTTCTGGCCGCCGGACAGTTTATCAAAATAAGAACCTTTCTTTTCTTCCAGTCCAAGGTCTTTAAGCAAAGCAGAACTCTCAATATTTTTTTTGTAAAATGAAGAAAAAAGGGATATGGCTTCCCACACTTTCAATCTTGCCGGAAGCTGTGATTCCTGAAGCTGTATTCCAATATAATTTCTCAAATTACGTCCGTTAGATACCGGATTCAGATTCAGAACTTTAAGGATGCCGGAATCAGATCTTCGCAATCCTTCAATGCATTCTATTGCAGTAGTCTTACCGGCGCCATTGGGACCTACCATACCAAATATTTCACCCTTATAAACTTCAAAGGAGATATCATCTACAGCTTTAGTTCTGCCATAATATTTATGTAAATTTTCAACTTGTATTACAGTTTCATTCATAAATTTATGTTAAGATTACTTATAAGATGTTTTTTTAAAGTATATTTATATTTCTGCAATCAGTCAATGAAATGAAGCTTAAGTTTCCCACACCGGAATCGGTTTGGCAGGAATAGCCATTGCGAAGTATCATAGAAACCTTTCTTTATGTCATACAGTTTAACTCCATTATTTTTAAAGAAATAATAAAAATTAAGGAATTATTTACAAGCATGTAAAACAATTATTATTGCTCTTTTGGTTCCCTTTTGAGCGGTAATACACCGGACATCTCACCGATCACATTGACCAGATCACTATCAGAAGGAAGCACAATTTTTGAATTGTTCTTAAGTGCAGTTTCCATTGCCTGCAATTTTCTTAATAATTGCGCATTGCCAATAAAATAACGTTCAGCCGCCTCGTTTACCAGTTTAATTGCCTGCGCTTCACCCTCTGCTTCCAGAATCTTTGCCTGTCTTACTCCTTCCGCCTTCTTGATTTC
>JAMDDL010000066.1 GCA_023488645.1 Actinomycetota bacterium
TGTGCAGGACATTGACGATATTCTTGAAGAGCTTGACAATTATATAAAAAATCCTGATTATCAGAATTTGTTAGATTTAAGTATGCTTGATGATATGAAAAATTTTAAGATAAATTATTTTAATAATTATCAAAAAAGCAATGGAAATTTAATAAACTTTCCTGATGAGGATTATTTAAAAGTTTATAATTGTCTTGGATACAGGCAAAAAAGTATTGAGGAAATAATCAGTATTTCCGGAATTGGTATTAAAAAAGTTCTGCAGATATTATCATTTTTACTGTTAAAAAATATTGCAAAAGAAAATAACTTTAACTATTTTATTAAAGTCAGAAAAATTTAAAATTTAAAACAGATTTTGATTACCGGGATTTGGCAAGCAAAAAGAAAATATGAATATAAATGTTGTGAGGTTGGGCTTAACAGATTATAAACAAGCTCTTGAAATTCAGGAAAAGCTGCAGTTATTAAGGCAGCAGGAAAAAATTGAAGATGTTCTGATTCTGCTCGAGCATCCGCCGGTTTTAACCCTGGGCAGAAGCGGGAATTATTCAGATATTTTACTTTTACCACAGGATTTGAAGGCAAGAGGTATTGAAGTGTTTGAAGTCAGCCGGGGAGGCAATGTAACATATCATGGTCCCGGACAAATAGTAGGATATATTATTATGGATTTAAATAAACAGGGAAGGGATATAAATCAGTTTGTCTGGAAAATAAGTGAGGTTTTTATCAGGCTTCTGAAAGAAAAATATGATATAGATGCCGCAAGAGAAAGGGGAAAATATACAGGTGTCTGGATAGGAAATGAAAAAATAACCGCAATAGGAATATCTGTAAAACGCTGGGTTACCATGCATGGTTTTGCATTCAATGTTAATACACAAATGCAGCATTTTAAACTGATTAATCCCTGCGGCCTCAAGGACAGAGGTGTGACCTCACTGGAGAAAATAACTGGTGCAGCTCAGGATTTTAATAAATTAAATGAACTGGTGCTGGAGTATTTTTGTAAAGTTTTTAATCTGAAACCTTCAATTACAGATATCAGTAAAATCATTTCTTAAAATTCATATATTTCTTTAAACTCAAATATTAATTTGATGATATAATTTGAATAAAATTAATGATAATTATTTTGGTGAAAATATGATAACAGGGCAGTTAAAAAAACCGGACTGGTTAAAAATTAAATATAAAAGAGAAAAAAGCAGAGATATTACTGAAGAAATACTGAAGGAACTTTCACTTCATACAGTATGTGAAGAAGCAAACTGTCCCAATATTGGAGAATGCTTCGGCAGAAAAACAGCCACCTTTATGATTTCAGGAAAATACTGTACGCGTAATTGTACCTTTTGCAATGTTCAGAAAAATACTCCTGAGCCTCTTGACCCCGATGAACCTCTTCATATTGCTGGGGCTGTAAAAAAAATGCAGCTCAAATATGTTGTTATAACTTCAGTTACAAGAGATGATCTGGCGGACGGCGGTGCACAGCATTTTGCAAATGTTATCAGGGCAATAAAAGATACAGGTTTAAAAGTACTGATTGAAGTACTTATTCCTGATTTTAAGGGGGATCTTGACGCATTATCAAAAGTTGTAAATGCCGTACCTGATGTTATCAATCATAACGTTGAAACAGTTCCCCGTCTTTATCTGAAAGTAAGACCGATGGCTGTATATAACCGTTCGCTTGAGGTATTAAGTAATGTCAAATTACTAAGTAAAAAGATTTTAACAAAATCAGGAATAATGGTTGGCCTTGGAGAAGAAGAGCAGGAAATCCTTGAAGTTTTTAATGATTTAAGAAAGGCTGACTGTGATCTTTTAACTATTGGCCAGTATCTTGCACCTTCAAGGAAGCATTATCCCACAATTGAATATGTCCATCCTGATATTTTTGAAAGATACAAAAAATTTGCATTTGAAGCAGGTTTTAAAAATGTGGCATCAGCACCGCTTGTGAGGAGTTCATACCTTGCTGAAAAAATGTTTGAAGCAGAAAAATCAATATAAAAAATAAGTCGGGAGAAGTAATGTTTGGAAGACGTAAAGTTGAAAGACCAAAAAGCCCTCTTGGAATAGTTTTATATGAATTTGATAATATAATGAAACAACAGCTTAAGGACATATTAAAAATAATCAGTTTAAATAAAAAATTAAATCCTGCAAGAACAAACAAAATATTAAATGAGGCATCATTAAGATTTGAGTCTTTTCTTGATGATATATCAAAGGATAAATTAAAAATTGATTACAGGTCAGATAAAGCAAGAGATTTAATTATTGAAATGATAACAAAACTTGAAAATTTATTTGAAAGAATGAGAAAAGAAAATTTTAATCTGCAAAACACGGGTTTAAATAATATTTATAAAGAATTTGAGTCTGCTTTAGCTATCCGGGATGAAATAAGGAAAAAACTAAAGGATCTTGAATATGATTATGCTTAAATTTTTCCATGAAACATTACTTTAAAATTATATGGATATACAGGAAAGCCTTAATTTATATTTTAAATATTTAAAATATGAAAAAAATCTGACCCCAAATACAATTATTTCATACAATAATGATCTTCTTTTATTTCGTGACTACCTTTTAAGGAATAAAATATCTGATGTTAAGGAAATAAATCTGACAGTATTTAGAAGTTTTTTAAAATTACTTTATAAATACAATTACAGTAATCAGACACTATCGCGAAAATTTTCATCTTATATTAATTACTTTAAATTCCTTGAGCAAAATTCTTTAATTGATATACAGCTTAGTCAGATAATATCTCTTCCCAAAAAGGAAAAAAGAGTATTTAACTTTTTATCAGTGTCTGAAATTAACACCATGCTTGATAAAATTGACGGACAGGACAATTTTGCAGTAAGAGACAGGGCAATTTTTGAATTATTTTATTCAACCGGAGCAAGAATAAGTGAAATTATTAATATTACCATGGATAAGCTTGATATGAAAAACTGCGAAGTAAAGGTTTACGGTAAAGGCAGAAAATCAAGGATAGTATATCTGAATGAAAAATCAAGAGAAAGCTTAAGCCGGTACCTGGAAATAAGGTCAAGTTTCTTATTTAATAAAAAAAACAACAGTTATAAAAAATGCGCCTTTTTATTTCTTAATAAAAATGGAAGCGCTCTTTCTGCAAGATTTATAAGAGTGCTTTTAAACAAATATTTAAAAAATGCAGAAATAAATAAAGTAATTTCCCCGCATGATATCAGGCATACTTTTGCAAGCCATCTGCTTCAGGAAGGTGCCGGTATAAGAGAAGTTCAGGAACTTCTTGGACATTCAAATATAAATACCACTCAGATTTATACTCATTTGA
>JAMDDL010000077.1 GCA_023488645.1 Actinomycetota bacterium
AAATTTGTTTTATAATAAACTATTTCCCACATAACTTATACCATCATCTAAGTAAGTTTTAGCACCAAAGACAACAGATAAAGGCACAACACTAAGGTCATACCCTTTATATATATTTCTTGGCAAATCAGAAGTGCTGTCTATAACAATTGTAATATTTTTCATAATCCATCCCTTTCAATTAAAAGCCAGCTATTTGATTTTTTTATATAATTTTCCTCTTATTAAATTTTAATCCTCATGCTGGTGAGCAAAGTAATGAGTATCAGCAGTTATGCATTCATATAGCTTATGTGAATTAACAATAAACCCAAGCATATTACTTACATATTCTCTTGCTTTATCAACAGGACCGTTTTCTTGTTTTTTTAACTCCATGACTTTAGTAAACTTCTTTCCAATTTCAGATTTTAATGCATCAGATAGTAGCTTTATAAGTTTTTCAACATTTCCAGTTTCTACTGCTTCCTCAGCTATAGGTACTACCGGTCCATGATCAAGTCCTGCTTGGTTTAAGACCTGTAAATGGTGCATTCTCACCTACCCTGTGAATTCTAACAACAGTTTCAACCTCATTTTCTCCGTCTTTGGGAACATAGGGTAAAATAAGGTTTACATTTTGGGCTTCCAATGCTTTTATTGCAGCTTTTACAACCGGACCATCCATTGAATCGCAATGTGGCGGCATACTCATCACACTCCGTTATTATTCTTTTTAATAATTGCAGGTTTATTAGAAATATATAATTTAATTTATAAAGATTTTGAAAATCTATTTTGTACCCCTTAATTTAAATTTATAATAAAATTAAAAAATACCAATAGATCTGTTTGAATTTAAAATATTATTATTGAGAGAGTATAACAAATATACTTGCTATGATTGTATCATAAGTTAAATAAGCTATAAATGAAATGATTTTCCATCTAATACTATTTTGCTCTGGCCAATTAAAAACACTCCCTGTAGCAAAAAAGTGTTTTAATACTACATTTTGCTCTTCAGATACTGAGTTATTGCTTTAATACTATCGGCCATTTTCTTAAATAATCGGATTTATTCATAAATATAGATACTTTTTTTGAGTAATAATTATTTTGTTTATACACCTTTGCATACAAATTTGATACTAACTTATCTGAAATTATCTTTTATGATTTAAAAAAGACTCCGAATCAAACTTTTAAAAATATTTACTTCAAAATCTTTCATATCTAAAAAACGTCTAATAAGTTGTAACAATTACTAAATACAAATTGAATGAGGTAAAAGATGCAAGAAGAGAAAAATAAAATCTATACTTCTGCACTTGTAATTTTCTGGATAACATTTGCCTTCTTTATTATGATAATGGCTGGTATGTATTTATACATTGTTCCCTATATAGGTATAATTACAGGTATACCCTTCAGAGCTGTTATATCCATTCTGGGAATAGTACTGATTATTCTGGCTGCAAAAGCAAAATTTACAAAGATTGCCAAGGTATTTTTTATTCTTACCGGTGCATCAGCTCTTGGCATGGGACTAAGCATGATACTACATAATCTTGTGTTTGCTCTTTTGATAAAACTGTTTGGAGAAGGTATTTGGGGTGGTATGGGTGATGAGCCTGTCTTTTTTATTCTGGCTACAATCGTATGCCCCCTGACCTTACTGGTTGGTGCAATAGGGAGTATAGTTCTTATAGCAAAGAAAAAAGTTAAAATATAATAATGCAGTCTGATAGTTTTTAATAATTTAATAAAAATTACATGGAGATAGTTTCAAAAGAAATAAAAAATATCTTTAGCAATGCCTTCTCAAGACCAAGGATAAATATTATTTACTGGACAATCATAATTATAATTAAAACAAGATACCCATTAATATTTCCATATTATTTGAAAAATGGTAATCCTTTAAGTTCGAATCTATTTCTTTCTCATGTTTCATTAATTTATCTGCCAATTCTTTATACTTCCAAACCAACTTTACACATACCTCTAAAGATTTAGCTCTATCATCTCTGGGAGTAATAATATCTATTACACACCATCCCTTATAATCTGTCTTATTGAAATAATAAAAAAATTCCAATATTTCCCAGAAATTTATTGTTCCAAACATTAAATCAGGATCAGCATCTTTATAGTTATCGTTAAAATGAATCTGAAAAAGCTTTTTATGTGAATCAAGAAGCATTAATGATTCTGAAAGGCTTTCTCCAGCCATTAAAGCATGCCCTATATCAAGCGCACATCCTACATTATCAAGACCAACATCATTAATGAAAGTAAGTGCCTTTCCAGTATTACTTATAAACTGTTTTTGACGTGGATCCTTTGATTTTGCCTCAAGTGCTATTTTTACGCTACTATCATATTCACCAATTTCTCTTACAGTTTCAACAAGTCTTTTCCAACAATCTTTATAATTAACCTGAAAAGGATAGTCAAACCCATCATGAGCTGGCCATAAAAGTACACTATCTGCTTTAACCACCTTTGCAAAATCAATTGCCTCCTTATATGATTTTATAGTTTCTTTTATAATGTTTTTTTCAGTGGTGCAATGTGCACCATGTTTGAACCTTAGTTCACTCCAAGTTAAACTTGGCGCAATATTTGAAACAACAAGACCATAATCTGCCAATTTCCTTAATAGTTTATCAGGATCACTAGGAAGTGGAGCCGTTGGATGAAAAGTAAAGATTCCTGTAAGACCTTTAATTTTTGATATTATTTCTAATTTCTGATCAATGCTTAAATCTTCAAAATAGCCACCAGGTAAAAATTTTTCTGCATAAATTCCCAAACACCCAAGGTGTGTATCAACATTTAGTTTCAATTATCTCTCCTTAATTTATAAACATTTTATAATTCTTTAAATTAATTTTATTATTGCTTTTTTAAGGTTAATAATCGGTCAACTTAAACATTAATAGGAAATAAAATAGAAAGAATTTGCTATGTCTTTTATGTGTTTTTTATCAGCCCACAATATAACATAATTGTACTCTTCTTTATCAATTACTACCTGATGGGGAAATTTTATAATGAGACATGCCTGGTTATTCATTTCCTCCGGCTGATCCGAAGAAGGAAAAATAAAAACAGCTTCCCTTCTTCTAATATCTGTTTTTTCAATTTTAGGATCACTGCCATAAGAGTTTAATTTATGTTTTGATTCATTGGCTGCAAATTCATCTATTGAAATATTTCGCCCATTCATTAAAGCTATTTGAAAAAATCCACTATTTCCTTCAAACCTTGTTGGCTTTCCACCGATTAAATAATCATCCTCAATAGCTTTCCAGTTGTCAGGATATTCAAAAGTAACCATAAGGGTAAAATTTTCATATCT
>JAMDDL010000094.1 GCA_023488645.1 Actinomycetota bacterium
AAAAACAGAGGAACATACTTATGGGTTAAAGTTAAGGACTGGAGTAGATGGGAAGAGAGATTAATATATGGACCATATATCCATCATGTCATAGGAATACATGATAAGATAGCTCCGGTTATTTATGAGGCAACAAAATATATTGATGGAGTAAAGTTTGACTCTATCGAACCTTCAGAAAAAGAAATAAATGATTGGCTTATGGGGAGGAGTAATAATATCTAATACATTTTGTACTATAAATTATCTGGCAATGGTTGATACTGTTAAAAAATGCAGAAAATATCCAATAGATATAAAAAATATTCAATAAATAAAGATTTAATAATAATGGAAAATAATAAGAAAAATACTCAATTTGACGTAGCTGGTTTTGGTATCGCAACACTGGACTACATCTGTTTGGTTGATGAAGTCGCAAATTTTAATAATTCAATATTTATTTCAGATGTTAATTTTTTTGGTGGAGGGGTTGTGCCAACTGCGCTAGTGGCACTTCAGAGACTTGGAGGCAAATCAGCATTTGTAACTTCATTGGGTAAGGATTGGACAGGAAAAGAGATAATAAAAGGATTAAAAAAAGAAAAAATAGATTGCTCAGGAGTTGATTTTGTTGATAATATTCATTCTCCATTTAGCTTTGTACAGGTTACAAGAAGTCTTGGAGAAAGAGCAATAGCTTTCTACCCAGGATCCAGTTCTTTATTAAAATTCACTGAAAGAGCTAAATATTTAATTAGTAAAAGTAAGATACTTCATTTGGACGGCCTTAAACCTGAGGAAAATTTAAAAGCTGCTGAATTTGCCCGTAAACATGGGCTAAAAGTAATGATAGACACAAATAAAGTAATGGAAGGTACCAAGAGGTTGCTTGCAAATGCTGATTACCTAATTTTGCCTCAATCTTTCTTATATGATTATACTGGTTTAAAAGATATAAAAGATGCTTTATTAAGGATAAAAAAGGAATATGATCCTGAAATATTGGTTGTAACCATAGGTATCGAAGGTTCACTTGCTTTAGTAAATAATGGTTTCTTATATGTTAAAACCTTTAAGGAAATTGAAAGAAAAGATACAACCGGAGCAGGGGATGTATACCATGGTGCGTTTCTTTTTGGAATCATACATGGATGGTCAGTGAAAGACATAATGGTTTTTTCATCTGCAGCATCTTCTATAAAATGCATGAGTTATGGTGGAAGGAATGGTATACCAAATTTTGATGCAACTATGAGATTTTTAAAAGAGCATGATATAGATATTAAAAATTTTAGAATTTAAATCTAAAAAATTTTAGGGGAAACTAAATGTTGGATTTTCTAAATAACTATAAAGAGAGAATAATAGTATCAAAAAATAAAATTAAAAAATGTTATGTAGGGGAACAATTAAGTAATATCCCGTTAATATTTAATTTAAGTCCTTTTTATTTAATTAAAAGCAATAAAGTTGCTATAAAAAAATATTTTTCAAACCCTTATTCTGCCTTAGAAATACAATTAAAATCGATTAGCGAGCACCTGGAATTTATTGAAGATGATTATATTCCCTATCTTTATCCATACTGGGGTGTATGTGCACTGGCATCAGGTTTTGGTGGTAAAGTACAATTTTATGAAAACAAGGATCCCTGGCTGGATGAAAAAGCTATAAAGGATTTTAAAGATATAGATAAATTAAAAAAACCAGAGCTTGGACAAGCAGGTTTGATGAAAACAGTTTTTAATTTAATGAAAATATGGAAAAAAGAAGTAAAAGATGGGATTCCTATAGGAATTACTGATATTCAGGGGCCAATTTCAATTTCTATCGACCTAATGGGGGTTGAAAACTTTTTTCTGGGGGTAATTGATTGTCCTAATAAGATTCATAAATTATTGGATATAGTAACTGAATACCTGATAGATTGTTTAAAAAAGTCATATAGCATTATTGGAGACAGAAATGATGGTTATTTTGTTACAGGAATTTATATACCGGCTGGATATGGAAAGGTAAGAATATCTGAAGATAATATTATTTTTATCTCGCCTGAGATTTGTAAGGAATTTTTAAAACCTTATATTGAAAGAATATTTTCTGAAATAGGTAATGGTTCAATTCACTGGTGTGGTGATGGATTTAAAAATATTAATGAAATATCTAAGATTGAAGGTCTTATGGGTATTAATAATTGCAGTATGGGAGATATTGAAATCATAAAAAAACAAAATGAAATTTCCACTGAGAAAAATTTAATATATCAAAATGAGGTAATTATGCCAAAACCTGAATGGTTTGCTAAATTAAAAGAAGTACTAATAAAAAAATACTTACTGCATCATTTTATAATTAGCTCAGATAATTTTGGAATATCTTTTAATGGATACGAGTTAATGGATTTAGACAGAATTGAATATATAAAAAATATATTAAGGATTAGTCATGCAAGTCTCAAATAGAAAATTTAAAAACGAAAAAAGAAAAAGTGGAAACTGGCAATAGTTTTGAAAGAGTAAAAAAAGCTATTCATTTTGGTTATCCCGATAGGATACCCATCATGCATGCCATACTGCCAGGTGCATGGCTTAAATATGGGGATAGCTTATATGAAATTGTTAAAAAATTTCCAGGTGATCTCGCCGATAAAAATTCAAAACCTTCTTTGAAAAGATCTTCTGCTAGTGGATACAGTATGAGTACAAATTTAACTAAAAAATATATATATGAGGATGATTTTAGTTTCATAGAAGCGCGAAATTTTATGTATGGTCTTAATGAAGCATCAGGAAGACAACAGGATGAATGGGATTGTATCTGGGAAAAAATTGATCCGGGTATAGTCGGTCAGGTTGTATCACATCCATTGGCAGATTGGGATAAATGGAAAAATTATAGATTTCCGGATACATTTGCTTATTGGAGATGGGATAATGAAAATTTTTTAAATATTATTAAAGAGTCAAGATGTATGGGCAAATATATAATTGGATATGGGGGTAATGTTTTTGAAAAAATGCAATGGTTAAGAGGTTATGAAGAATTGATGATAGATATCTGTTTAAATCAGGAAAGAGTAAAAGCATTAGGTGAAAAAATTTGTGAATATGTTATTGGTACAGTACAGAAGCTTGCTGGATTTGGAGTTGATGGTATAGAAATTTCAGATGATTGGGGTACTCAAAAAGATTTAATGATAAGTCCAGATCTATGGCGAAAGTTATTTAAGCCTTATTATAAGAATATTTTTAATGAAATTCATAAATTCGGAACTGAAATACATTTCCATACGGATGGTAATACTATAAGTATCATTGATGATTT
>JAMDDL010000030.1 GCA_023488645.1 Actinomycetota bacterium
CATGAAATTGAAGAACTTTTAAAAAAGGCAGAAAACGAAGATGATGCTGAAGACAAAATCTACCATAACGGCAGGGGTTACAGCATACCAGATGATCTAAAGATTAAGGAAAAAAGACTTGAAAAAATTAAAAAGGTAAAAAAGGAGCTTGAAAAAAGAGAGGAAAAGGAAAATCCCAAAGAAAAGATAGATGGCAAAAAGCAGATAAGCTATGCAGATACTGATGCTAAAATGATGAAGAGCAGAGGTAGTTTCGAGTATTGCTACAATGGCCAGATAAGCGTTGACTCTAAAAACCAGATAATAGTGGGACAACACTTAACACAAAATGCAAATGATAAAGCTGAACTGGCAAAAGCAATAACAGAGATTGAAAAAAATACAGATAAATTGCCGGATAAGGCAAGCGCCGATAGCGGATACAGGACATCAGATAATATCTTAACACTTGAATATAATAAAATAGATGGCTATATAGCAACCGGTAAGGGAGAAAAAGACAACTCACAAGATACAAATAAAAAAATAGGCAAATCCCAGTTTTCATATGATAGCCAAAAAGATATATTTATCTGCCCTGCCGGCGTTGTATTAAAACTGAAATTAAGTGGGGAAAATAGAGTGTATAAAGCAGAAGAAATGGTATGCGGCGGATGCAGTTTTAAAAATATATGTAGTGCTAAAAAAAGTAATATTCCAACAATATATACTGATGATAAGGCAATTATTTTGGCTACCATGAAAGAGAAAATGAAAAAAGACTCTTCCAAAGAAATATATGCAAAACGTAAGATTATTGTTTAAACCGGTCTTTGGCCAGATAAAGACAGGTGGTTTTAGACGGTTTAGCTTAAGGGGATTTAAAAAGGCAGGTGGTGAATTTTCCCTTGTATGTGCGGTTTCCAACTTTAAAAAAATAGTAAATATGATAAAAGATCAAACAGGCTGCTCAAAAGAGAGAGAATTACTGCTTCAAGCAACATAAGTAAATAATATAGGTTTATTTAGTGGTAAAAATGTCACTATATAAAGAAATTTATACAATAATTTCAAAAAATAATTTCAGTTTTTAAAATAATATGGGAAATTATGATTTTAAGTGGGTTTTAACAATGAAATCTCGGACAAGCTCCTAGATTGAACTAATTTTGTCTTATTTGTTTGAGCATTTTCGAGCTTAGTAACTTCTTGAGACTTAAATAAACTTTTCCTAGCTATTGTTTTTTAGTATTATAAAAAAGATACGAAGCGCAGCTAATTTTAAGTTTATTATAACTTCTCATTAATTTTGCAAGAATATATAGCATAAAAGCAGATTATTAAAATTATTATATTCAATAGAGGAAATTATGGAGCTAAGGGACTTATTAAAAGATAAACGTAAATCTATATTAAAAAAGATATATAGAATTAAATCTGCACACGAACTTTATGAAATACAAGAAGAAATTGCACAGGAGATAAAAAACTCTGAAAAACTTATTAAACAAGATATCTCAGGCGAATATAAATGGAATATTCATCTACTACGGTGTTGTTGTGATGCAATCGCATGGAAATTATTACACCCACATACCATTCGGCAATTGATGAAAAATCCTTCAATTCCGCAATCTTTATCTGAACAGGGAGATGCATTTGAATTAACCCTAAAAGCTGCCAAAAAGTACTCAGATAAAGGCTTGCCTATTTTAATTGCTGATCTAACTAACTGTATTAAGATTGGAGATATAATTATTTGCACTAATCCGGAATTACCAAATATTGTTGAATGTAAAAGTGGAAGACTTTCTTCAGAAAAAATTATGCAAGGTAGAACTGGCAGGCAAATTAGTAGGACAATGGGAACTATAGAATTCCTAGCAAAAGGTCATGCAAAGGTCTTTGGGGAATCAGAAATAAGGATGGTATTTGAGACTGCTACTGAGGTTGAGTTTAATTGGAAAATTGTAAATAAGACTATAAAAGAAGCATTAAAAATGGGTGAAGGCATTGGTATTGTAAATGACTATGATATAATGTGGGCGCTTCAAAACATTGATGAAGATATTTGTGTCCTTTCGGCAAGCGTGCATAGGTGATATTTTTTTCAAAAAATCATGGGAAAAATAATTTGTGTCACTTCTTATAACAGAATGACAGATTATTCTTCAGCAGTATTTATCATATCCTTGTAATTCCATGGCATCCATTTTTGTGGGTTATCTGCCAGTAAAGAAGAATTCTCCTGCAAAGCTTTAAGATATTCAAAAGGATTTACCTTACATAGGTTGCAGGTAAAAATTAAGCTCATAAACAAATCTCCAACATATGCTCCATATTCTGTCTTGTAAAACAGGGAGTTTTTTCTGTGCAGTATTGCTTTTTTTAGGATTTGCTCACACAGGTTATTATCAAGCGGTGCTTTGGCAACACGCAAGAAAAGTGTCATTGCCTTATAGTGTTTTAACATATATGATATTGCACCACCCAGTGAGGAATTGGGCTCAATATTTTTTTCATCCAGTTGAGCGGCAAGCCATGTCTTTAAATCCTCCATAAGGGTAGAGCTATTATCCTGGTGATATTTAAGTCTCTCTTGAGGACTCATATTTTTATCTTTTGTGTATGCATCATTTGCATATACTTTTTCCAATGTCTTTAAAACAAGCTTACATTCTTTAGGAAAGGACTCATTTATATCAACAAATTTCCTTCGAGCATGCACTATGCAATTTGCAAGAATTGTTTCAAATTCTTTGGGAATGTTACGAGACAGGGCGTCACACATCTGAATGGGTGGGCCAAGAACTGCATTTCTTTTTTCTAAAATATCGGCTAAGTTCTCTCCTGCATGATTGTGTCCTGTTACAAACAGGGCAATTTTAATACTTCCTGAAACTGATAAAATGCCCGATGTAAATATGCCTTTGCGCCTGCCTTTTTTATCATCATCTACATTAATACGGTCAAGTATCTTTGCAATTGTATCATCATTGTATATAATCTCGCCCTGTGCTGCCTGTCTTACAAGCTGCCTGTATACCGAGTCAATTTTTTGTCCAACCTGCTCTACTATCTCCCATTGAGTGGAAGCTGGCAGCGGTATTCCCAAACTTTGCTGCAGGCTATCAAGCCTGTAAAAAGGAAGGCCTGCACCATACTTTAGAAGGGCAATAATTGCCCCTGAGGCACTATCATATTTTTGTTCACCTATTCCTTCTGGTGCAGTTGCAGTAAATACCTGTCCGCACAGATTGCATCTTAGTCTTTCAAGTTCATATACTTTGGCAGCAAGCGGGGCATTTCCTGTTATCCTTATTATTGCAGCAGGCTCCAAGGCATACAGTTTACCCTTGCCGCATGCTGGGCATCTGTCTTTTTCTTTTAAGCTGCTGTGAGACACTTCTATCTTATCTGCGCAGGTGTAGCTGTCTTTCCCGTTTCTTCCGTGTCCTTTTGTCTCTTTGCCTGCAGCCTGCTTTTCTTTTTTTTCTTTGAGCACTTTTTCTGTCTTTTCATCAAAAGTGCCAAAAAGTGATATAGCTAAAAAGATTGAGCCAGTAAAGAAAATAGCCTCAATTGAAAGAGTTATTTTATTTGATATTGAAATTAGAAATATTGAATTTTATATAAATAACAGGGATGGTAAGGAAATTGAAAACTTTAGAGACCTTATAATTTTTTATCTTGGAATTAGTTGCGGACTACGGCGTCAGGAAATAATAAATCTAAATTGGAATGATATTGAAATTGATGAAGAAGGAAGACCATATTTGAAGATACTTCAGTCAAAAGGAAGAAAAAGCAGAATAGTTTATATTAGTGAAAATCTATTTGAACTTTTAAATAAATATAAGAAGATATCAAGGAAATATATCGGTGCACTTATTCGTGGTGATTATGGTAGGAGAATTACAAAAACATCACTTCAAAATATAATTAAAAGAATATACAGAGAGTCTGGAGTTTATAAAAAGAATTTAAATATTCACAGTTTAAGACATACCTATGCAGAAAGGCAAAGAAAAAGGGGAATTGATATTGCAACAATAAGTGTGCTACTTGGCCATTCAAGGCTTGATACTACAATGACTTATTTTCATGTTAACCGGGAAGATTTAAAAAGAGCAGTTTTATAATTTATCAATAGCTTTTGCCATCTGGCTGCTGTTGAAATTAATGTATATTTTAGTTGTGTCTAAACTTTGATGTCCAAGAAGTCTTTGAACCTTAAAAAGATCGGCTCCGGATTCAATCAAGTGAGTTGCAAAACTATGCCTAAATGAATGAGCTGTATATCCTTTTTTAGCAAGTCCTGAAATTTTTATATGCATCTTGAGGATATTTGTAAAGCTGTTTCTACAAAGTCTTTTTTGGCCTTCACCGACAAATAAGGCATTGTTTTTAAGCGGAAGCCTTATATTTAAATAAGCTTCCAGTAAAGGTGGTAAGCTTTTATGGATTGGAATAATTCGGTCTTTATTTCCTTTTCCGGACCTAATTGTTAAGGTACTGTTATCAAGATTTAAATCATTCCAGTTTAAATTTAGAAGTTCTGTTCTTCTTATTCCGGTATAGAAAAGTATAAAGAATATAAGCTTATCACGAATTGTGTTTTTCCTGCAGCGTGCAGGGCTAAAGTCAATTGATGAAATGAGCATGTCAAATTCAACTTTTGATATTATTTGTGGAATACGGTTTATTTTTTTGGGTACTTTAATTTTGCGTGAAGGATTCTTTTGTATTATTTCTTCTTCTTCAAGGTAGTTAAAAAAGCTTTTGATAATAGCTATAACTTTTGAAATAGAGCTTTGGGATAATTTCCTGGTTTCTTTTGTGCAGTAAAGATATTCTCTTAAAAGGGAAGTGGTAACCGAATCTAAACTATCAGTATTTTTTTGGCTAAAGAATTTGTTAAGCTTTGATAATTCTTTATTGTAATCATAAATAGTTTTTGGGGAACAAGACCTCTCAATGCTTAGGTGGGACAGAAACTTTGTTATGTCACAACTTATATTCATAGTTTACCGGGCTATTTTTAATCTTGTTTTGCAAGGTAAACTAAGAAATTTTGATTAACTTAGTACAGAACTCGGCTTATAGACTAACTCTGCTGGAATTCTAAAAACTTCCCTGTAATTTAGCAAAAAGGAATACTTTTATTATTTGTATAAGAATATCGCAGCATTATATAATAAAGTAAGTTTTCCATAATATTAAAGGAATGAAATGGGAATAATTATAATTATAAGTTCGTCTGCAGCCAATTTGGAAATTCCGATTTCATTTATTTTTTGGGGATATGTTATTGCCTATGTGATTCACATAATAGATGAAGCATTAATTGGTGAGACTTTTGTCGGTATGGTCAGAAAGTTGTTCTGGCCAAAATATGAATGGAAACACTTCTTTGTTTTCAATACAATGCTGATTTCGTTAACGATAATATCCATAATTGTGTTTGAAGTATTTAACGGATTATGGATAATTGCTCCTTTATCGGCAGTCTTTTTATTTACTACAAACGGGATATGGCATTTGATTTCAACTATAATTACTAAAAAGTATTCGCCCGGACTTGTAACAAGCCTGATTTACTGGATACTTTTTTGCTTTTTAGTAAGATATTCTTTTTTAACGCATACAATCAGCAATAGCGTTATTATAATATCCGCAATTATAGGAACGATACTGACAGCTTTGATGATGGTTTCGTTTTTTATTTTCAGAAAAAAATTCAAGCAATAGGATTAAAAAGCGCAGCAATAAGTATCAAATGACACTTGCTGAATCCAGCACAAATCAAAATATATCTGGGTAAACTGCTTCGTTATTGTTAATAGCTCAATGGAATGGCTTATTTGCCGGTATAGTCTCCATTGTAATATTGAGAGTCTCCCTGTAAAGAGATATTTGCATTTGGCGGTGATAATTTTATATTGGAATGTACTTATGGAAGCCAGAAAATGGTTCGAAAAATAATAGCAGAATTTCTATATGAAAAAGTTAAAAGGTCATATTGGAGCCGGAGGATTAAAGTCAATTTCATTGTATGAATAGATAAATTCTTTAATCATTATGGCAACCTAACTATTCTTGGAGATGGTGTTTTAACAACTGGTTCTTTTTTACTAACATAAGTCATAAAAATAATTTTATAACCATATTTATTTAATTTTTAATTTCAACCTCTTCTAAATCCGAAAATTGTACCAAATTTTAATCAAAAAACTGTGCCGATTAAAACAAATAAACAATATTTTGCCAATACTGAAAAAACATTTATAATTTTTTTTATTATTATTTTAAAAAGGACAGATTTTTATGTATGATACAGTTGCAATATTAAATCCTGCAGCAGCACAGGGGAAAACAATTCTTTATAAGGAAAAAATACAATCTGAATTAAAGAAAAACAATATTGACTGCCATTTCCACATTTCAAAGAATACAAAAGATATTGAAGATACAACTTTAAGATATATCAATTCAGGCTGTAAAAATTTCATAAGCATTGGAGGAGACGGAACTGCTCATTATATTGCTAAAAAGCTTGCAGGTACTGACTGCAATCTTGGACTAATTCCTACCGGGTCAGGAAATGATATTATTAAAACTTTTAAAATAAACCAGGATATTCAAGAGAGCATAAGGATTATAAAACAAGGTAAAATTTCAAGGATTGATCTGGGTATTTTCAATAACAGTGAATATTATATTGGAGTTGCAGGTACAGGTTTTGATTCTGAAGCAACCAGATTTGCCAATGAAACAAGACTTCCGTTAAAGGGAATGGTAAGATACAATTTTGCAGTTTACAAAACTTTAGTCACTTACAGGTCAAAAATTTTTAAAATTGAATATGATGAAACTAAAAGAAATATAAATACGATGATGATGGTTGTTTCAAATTTAAAATATTATGGAGGTGGTATGAAAATAACTCCTGATGCCGATCCTTATGACAGCAAATTTGATGTTTGCATAATAAGCGCCATGCCAAAATTTACCTTTATAAAAAGTTTTCCAAAAGTATATAAAGGAGATCATCTTGCAATACCTTATGTTGAAACCTTCAAAACACCGGAAATTAGTATTGACTGTGATTATAAACTTAATGTTTATGGAGATGGTGAATATCTTGGAAAGCTGCCTGCAAAATTTAAAACGGTACCTACAGTACTAAATATTTTTATACCATGATTACGAGCCATACTGAATATTCCCCAACCCCATCGGTCAATATAGTTATTGATTATATGATAATATAGTAGTACAATATAGTAGAACCAAGAGGGTTGTTAAACAACTTGGTCTTAAGGAAATTGATGATATTATGATTTTAGACTACAAAGGTAATTTTTTTAGAACTGCAATATTTGCTGTTCGCTTAGAGCCATGTATCAGATAAAGTACACAACAAAAGTTACCAATTTGTGTGTACCGGCAAAAGTTCAATCTTAGGCCTCTTTTGTGGTGATAATATGATTTTCAAAGAGCTAATCAATAGTGTGAATTATGATGATGTGTGGGTTGTACTTAATAAGGAATATGAGCGAATTATTGCCAAAAATGAAAAGATTTATAAGATGTTACTTGGCAGATATTTATCCCAGATAGACATAGGGTAAAGCACCTTAAAGAATTGTTTAGTGTTTAATTTAAGCGTTTAATTTAAGTTGACTTTTAAATTTAATTATAATAACCTAAATACGATTTTTAATTTAAAAATTTTTTAAAACCTTCAAGGGTGGACAATGAATATCTTTAATAAAATAATAATAATCATTATTCTTATAGGAATAATATGTATTTCCGTAGTCGGCATATTTAATTCATTTGTAAAAATTTTCAAATGGTCAGATCTTGCAGTTAAACTGGTAAATCCAGCAAAACAAGTAAATCCTTATATTTCAGCCCTTATTTTATTGTTAATAATAGTAGTTTGTATTTTTCTGCTTATTCTTGAATTTTACAGAAGAAAATCCAGGACAGCAGTTGTTGCTGCAGTAAAAGAAGGTTCTGCAATGATTACTCTTGATTCGGCAGCAAATCAGATTAAAGAAAGCATCAGCACGATAAGCGGAGCTGCAGATATTACTGTAAGAGTTTTACCAAGATCAAACGGTGTTATCTTAAATATTTATGCAAAAATATGCTCTGACTGTAATGTTCCTGAAAAAATGCAGGAAATAATAAAAGGCGCTACTAATTTTGCAGTCAGTAAACTGGGAATAAGAGTTTATAAAACAAATCTAACCATTGTTAATCTTACAAATATTAAATATGAACCTGTAAGTGCAAATATCCAAAAGCAGGAAGTTCAAAAAACAGTTTCCGCTCCTGTTGAAAAAAGTGAAACTGAAAAAGGCAGTAATTATGAAAACTCAAGCAATACTGGCAAAGATTAAGATGCTGCCTTAAGACAGTTGAAAATGATAAAACCGGGAAAAATTAATTACAATATTTTTGAGCATTTTAAGCACTTATTATAATTATTTTTCAAACGAAGCGGACTTAGTACAGTGGTAGTACATGAGCTTCCCAAGCTCAAAGGGCGGGTTCGATTCCCGTAGTCCGCTCCAGAATATTTTTAATTTTTTTTTTTTTAAATAATGCCTTCACAGTTAAACTATATAAGCAATTTCAAAAAAATATCTCAAAAAAATAATAATTATCTTATTACGGGAGCAGCCGGTACAGGTAAAAGTTATTTTTTAATTCAATTTATTAAATATCTTATAACAATAAAAGATATAGCCCCGGGGCAGATTTTAGTTTTTACCTTCAACAGAAAGAATTCAAAATTTTACAGAGAAGAAATTTCCAGTGCTCTTGGTAAAACAATAAGAGAAATCCATGTAATGACTTTTTATTCATTTTGCCTCGATTTTATAAACCGCAGGAAAGCAGATGAGGGCTTAAACTTCCTTTCAAACAATACTTCAACAACAGGAATAGCAGGAAATCATAAAGAAAAAAATTCAAATGAGGTATTTGAAAAAATAACAAGTGAAATAAATTTATTAACTGCGCCCCAGCAATGGGATTTAATTACTGCAATTCTTGAAAATCTGGATGAAAAACAGTATTTTCATATTATTAGCCTTCTTAAGAATAATGACCAGGCAAGAATAAGCATAATTCAGGAAATTTTTGATTACATTTTAAGGGCACAGGAAAATTTACTTGATGCTCCTTACCTGTCAAAAAAATTTACTCCATATACCAATAAAATATTATCAGAAATAAATAATATTTATTATCAGTATAATGAAAAAGTTAAAGACAATGATTTCTTTGATTATGGAAGGATTCTGCTTGAAACTGCAAATGAATTAAAAAACAGCAAAAGTATTTCAGATTTTTACAAAAGGAATTTTGAATTCATTATTGTTGATGATTTTCAGGAAGTTAATTTATGTGAATTTGCCATAATTAATCATATTTCAAATAATAATATAATATTTTTTGGCAATGATGACCAGTCAATTTATGCATTCAGAGGTTCAAATCTTAATAATTATTTTAAGGTATATGAGCACCTTTATCCGAAAAATGTAATTACTTTGAAAGAAAATTTCAGAAACAATTTTATAATTAATGAATTTTCAGGCAATTTCATCAGCAGAAATAATGAGCGTATAAGGAAAAAAATAAAAGCAAATAAAGATACTATAGGCAATGGGGAAGTAACAGTTACTGGTTTTAACAATATTCATGATGAATTAAATTTCATACTGAACAAAATTTATTTTCTTAAAATTTTTAAAAAAATAAATTTAAATGATATTGCAATTATTTTAAAAGGTTCGGAATTTGAAAAAAAAATTATTGAAAATTTTTTATTTCAAAATAATATTCCATATCACATTAGAAATCCCCGATCGATACCATCAAGCAAATATGTAAAATATATTCTTAATGTCAGCAGATTATGCGTTCTTATTAATGAATTCAATAAAAAAGCGATAAAACAAGCTGCTGGGAAAAATGAAGAAGGCAGTGCTGTTAATTTATGTGATGAATTGATAAAAAATATACTTTTTTCTGAATCATTAAACATTAATCCGGTTTTTTTTAAAACGATGGAAGCAGATTATCTTGAAGGTTTAACTAAGAAAAAGTATGAAAATATCTGGGAGTATATGTTAAAAAATTTAAAAAATTTAAAGAAAATTGAAATTAACAGCTACCATATTTTGTTAAGATTCATCTCTTCCATAAATATATTTTCCCGAAAGACAGAAACGGATTGCTTTAAATTTTTTATTAGTTTATTTTGCGACCCGAAGATTGGTTTTTATGAAAAAATAAAAAATTATGACAGGTTAAATCAGAATGAGAAAAATCTTATTAAGGTTCTTGGAGATTATCTTGAAAGCATTAAAAATTTCAGTGCAGACAAATCGCCGTTAAATACTGTATATGATTATATTGACTATATTGAAAGCTTGAAAAACAACCAGTTTGTTGAAGAAATTGAAGAGAGCACAAGCACAAGGGATTTTATTGAAAATGACGGTGTCAGAATAATAAGTTTTTATGAAAGCAGAAATTATAATTTTGAAGCAGTATTTATTCCTTTTTTAAATAAAGGTTATTTGCCTTCAAATTTTTCAAAGTCTCAAACTTTCGATTTGAAAATATTTCAGATGTTTGCTGAAAACAGGTTTATTTCAGAGGCAAAAGCTAAAATAGCGCATCTGGAACAGGAAAGAAAAATTCTTTATATGGGTATTTCAAGAGCAAGAAATTATTTATATGTAACATGCAATAAATACAAAAGCAAATCTCCCTTTTTTTTGGAACTTTATGTGGATTTACAAAAAAGCAGGAAAAAGGCTGCAAAAATTAAAGAAAAGTTTTTGAGTGAATCTGATACTTTATGTAAAGATGATAAAGGCGTACCGGAAATAAGTTCATTTAATTATTTTAGAAATAAATGGCTTTTAAAAAAGAAAGCTCTTGTAGCAGCAGCAAGGATTGAGAAAAATTTATATTATGACAGGCAGAAATATGAAAACTATCTGATTTATTTAAAAACATTTTATAATCCGGAAAACTGGTGGAACTTAGTTAAGCCAACAGAAAATATGCTAAATCCCTTTGAAATTTACAGAAATTATTTTTCTTACAGTTCACTTGAAACATATGATGCATGTCCTTTCAAATATAAATTTGAATATTTTTTCAAAATAAAAAATGAAGAAAAAAAGTTATCAATTTTAATAGGCAGCATTTATCATGAAATAATCAGAAGATTTTTCAAAGAAAGTAAAAATTTTGAATTTAATGATCTGGCAGAAATAGCTGGTAAAGAAATAGAAAGAGCATCAGATAAGTTTAAATATGAATTTTATATCAGAGAACTCAGAGAAAATGTCATCAAGGATTTTCAGAATTTTTATAATATTTTTATACTCCCAATTATTTCAATACTGCAAAAAAACAGGAAAGACGGGTTAGTTTTAAGTGAAAAGAAGTTTGAATTCGAACTCACGGATACCAGGGAGATTATAACAGGAAAAATAGACTTTATTAAAATTGACAGTGACAGGGAAGCTGAAATTATTGATTTTAAATCATCTTCAAATAAATATAGCGACAGGGACCTTGAAGATGAACTTCAGTTAAAAATTTACAAACTTGCAGCAAAGTTAAGCAAATCTTTAAATGAAGATAATATTAATTTAAAAAACAAGGAAATAATTTTAAAGTATTACTTTTTAGGAAAAGAAAAGGACCCTTTTTTAGAAATGCCGGATGATTATTATAAGGAAGATGAACTGATAGAAAGAATTTTAAAAATAATACAAAATATTAAGAATGAGAATTTTGATATAAATCCCAAGAATTTTATGAGCTGTTATTATTGTGATTATAAAATATTTTGTGAGAAATACTATGGAAGCCCGATTTGATTTAACTTTTGAGCAAAAACTTATAATTAAAAGCAAAAGTGATGTAAAAAAGGTTATTGCCTGCGCAGGTTCAGGAAAAACTTCTGTCTTAACTCAAAATGTAATAGAAATATTAAGGAAAAAAACTGCCTGTCCGGAAGAAATACTTGCACTTACCTTTACCAATAATGCTGCTGAAAATATGCGGGAAAAAATAAGCAAAAATCTTGCCTTCATTGATTTAAATAACCTTGATATTTATACCTTTAATTCTTTTGGCAATTTCTTAATCATGGAAAACAGTTTTATGATTGGCTTCGGGAAAAACTTTAAGTTAATAAATGAAGTTCAATCATGGCAGATAATTTATGAAATTTTTAAACAATATAATTTCAATAGTTTAAAAGCAGGAAAGGATCAGGGCAGATTTGTAAAAGATATCCTTGATTATATCTGGAATTTAAAAAATAACCTTGTAACCATAAATGAATTGAAAAATTATGTTCAATCATATAAAGATTATATAAAAGATTTTAAAAGTGCGGGACTTGCAAGGGAAGAAGAGGAAAAAATACCTTATATGGCCGAGTTTTGCGATATTTATGAAAAATATGAAGCAATAAAGAAAAGAGATAATTTTATTGACTATGCTGATCAGATTTTTTTGCCATATTTTTTATTCAAGCAGCGTCCCGCAGTAAGGGAAAAATATTCACATAAATATAAATATATTTTTATTGATGAGTTCCAGGATACAAATAATGCCCAGGCATATCTTCTTTCCATGCTATATATGAAAGGAAAAAATAAATTAATGATAGTTGGAGATGATGATCAGGGAATATACGGGTTCAGAGGAGCATGTATAGAAAATATACAGGATTTCAGTTATTTCGAAGATGATATGGAAAAACTGGTAAAAACATTTTTCCTTACGGTTAATTTCAGATCAGGAAGGGAAATTATAAACTTTACAAATTCAATAATAAAAGATAACAGGAAAAGGGAAGTTAAAGTTGTAAAGCCGGAAAATGAAGAAAAAAGATCACATATAATATTTTTTAAGAAGAATTCACTTGAGGAAGAAGCCAGGCAGATTTCTGAAATGATATCAAACCTCGTGAGGTATGGATATAAATTAAAAGATATTGCAGTTTTATGCAGAAGAAAAAGATTTAAGGAAATAATTAAATCTTTTATAAAAAACGATATAAGATTTGAAATAATTGGAAGCAGGAGTTATTTTTATGAACCTGAAATATTATTTCTTTTGTCCTGGCTTAAGTTAATTCAAAATATAAATGATGATGAAGCAGCAGTTTTTTTGTTAAAATCTTCAAAATATAAAATCTCAGACAGGGATATTTATTTTTTAAGGAAAAATGATACTTTAATAGGTGCGGTCAGGAATGCAGATTCAAATAATTATCTGGGTGAGGAAACGAAAAAGAGGCTTGCACTTTTTCTTTTGGAACTTGATTATTATATTAAAAATTCCCAACTGTTAAGTTTAAATGAAATAATCAGCATGATCTTTCATTCTTCGGGTTTATATGATGAACTTAATTCAAGATTTGGAATAATTTCAAAAAAGAAAATAATAAATATCGAAAACCTGATTAAGCTTGCATGGGAATTTGAGGAAAATAATTTTAATGCAGATTTTGAAAGTTTTGTTATTTATCTTAAGGATATTTCAAAAACAGAATATGAAGACCCCGATTTCCAGGTTGTTTCCAGTGAAAATTCAGTCAAGCTCATGAGCATACATGCAGCAAAAGGACTTGAATTTAAAGTAGTGTTTTTGCCGATGCTGTGGGAGCAGGATTATAAAGTAAAAAGGGATCAAAAAAAATTTATGGAACTTCCTTCATCTTTAAGGAAAGACGGTAAAATCTGGAAGGAAAAAGGAAATTATACAACTGTAAAAGAATTTGAAAGTGATCTTAAATCCATGATGCTTGAAGAAGAAAAAAGAATATTTTATGTTGCCTCCAGCCGTCCACAGGAATTGCTGATTCTTTCCTACCCTCGATATGAAAATTTTACTGATATATTGAAAGAAAACATAAAAATTAAAAATATTAATCCATTTATTGAAAATATTTTTAACGAAAACAGCAGTACAATTTTTTTTGGAGATGAAACTTTTGACTATTTAAACAGCACTTTCAATATAAAACCGCAATTTTATTTTAATAGTTTTGAGGAAATACTTGAAAGATTTAAAGAAGGGCAAAATCACAAAAAAAATCAGAAAAATAAAAGTTCATATGAGGATTCCGAAAATAGTGCAAAAAAAATAAATTTCAGGGAAAATATTTTCCTTGATAAATATGAAAAATATATTGCTGAAAATATTAATAACATTAAAGAAAATTTATCTGACTTATTTAGTAATAAATTGGAAAATTTAATTACCGGAAATATTGCTGAGAATATCTATAATGTAAATATGAAAGATTCTTATTCTTTAACAGAAGTATTAACTTTTCTTGAGTGTCCTTTTTTATATAAATTCAGATATAAAATAAATTTACCTGAAGCAGCAAGTAAAACAACTGATTATGGTATTAAAATGCATAAATTTATAGAAAATGTTACAGCGTTTAGCTTTAAAAATTTTTTAAATAACAAAAACTCCAGCAATAAAAAGGAAACACAAAAAGATACTCAGTTTTATTTACAATTTTTTAATATCAAAAATATTGAAGATTTAAAATATAAAGAATATTTAAATAATTTTTTTAAAAGCAGCCTGATTAACTTTAAACTTGAAGCTGAAGTTTTACTTGAACAGTTGTTTTACTGGAAAATAAATAAATATTATCTGACATGTAAAATAGACAGGCTGGATATACATAGCAATGGTTTAATTATTTTATATGACTATAAGACCTCAAGTTACGAAAAACACAGTTTAAACAGCAGCTACATATATCAGGTTAAATCCTATATATGTATGCTTTCAGATTTGTTTGATATTTCAATTGAAAAAATTTCGGGCAATTTGTTTTTCCTGGGCGATGGAACTATCCTGCCTGTGAAAGTTGAAAATTGGGAAAAGCAGCAAATAAAAAACAGCCTGAATAAAACAATATACGATATTAAAAACAATAAATACCCCGAGAATTATCCAAAAAAATGTACCAGTCACTGTAATTTTAAAAGCATTTGCCCGGTCAATGAAAAATAAATTTACATTATATTGCAATCAGAAAAATTAATTTTTACTTTTTTTTAAGTAAAAAATTATCCTTTGCAGATTTTAATTAATTTAAACGGTGATTTTTCAGTATTTTGTGTTTAATAGTTTATTTTACTTCAGTACACCAGTGTGAATACTGTTTTAATTCATTTTTAACTGCTTTAAAATAAATATTTTGTATTTTTTTAGTTATTTCTCCCATTTTTCCATTTCCTGTTATTCTGCCGTCAACACTTCCGATTGGCGATACCTGAGCTCCTGTGCCGCAAAAAAATAACTCATCTGCAGTATATAATTCCGTCCTGTCTACCGGTCTTTGCTGAACCTCAAGATCAAGCTCATTTTTTGCAAGTTCAATAACAGTATTCATTGTTATTCCTTCAAGAATATCGTTATACACGGGCGGTGTAATAATTTTTCCGTTTTTTACCATAAAAAGATTCATTGCACTGCCTTCGCTTACATGCTGGCCATCTGAAGACAGTGTAATAGCTTCGTCATATCCATTAAGTAAGGCTTCAGTTTTCTGAAGAGCTGCGTTAACATAACTTCCTGAAATTTTTGCTCTCGGAGGTATACAGTTATCGGGGATTCTTGTCCATGATGAAACGCAAACCTTGATTGGCTTTGAAAGATTAAGATATTCACCGAGGGGGATAGTATAAATAAAAAAGTCCTGATTATTTTTTATTAATTTGGGACCTATATCCAATCCGCTGTTGTAAGCAAAGGGCCTTATATAAGAATCTTCCCTGTAATTTTCTTTTTTCAGAAGTTCAATTGTAATATTGCAAAGCTCTTCACAGGAATACCTGATATTAATCATCATTATTCTGCAACTGTCAAGAAGCCTTTCATAATGGCTTCTCATTCTGAAAACATAATTCCTTTCTTCAGATTGAACCCAATAACATCTTATTCCTTCAAATACTGCTGTTCCATACTGCAATGCATTTGTTCTGATATCTACCTTGGCTTCACTGATTGGAATTATTTTATCATTGAAAAAAGCAAATTTTGGATTTTGAGACTTAGTTGGATTTTCCATTTAAATTCCTTTAAATTATTTGTAATTATATAAAAATATAAATCATGGATTCGTTTTATAAAAATTTTAATAAAATTAAATAATAAATTTTACTATTTTGAAATGAAAATGCAATTGATTTAAAACAAGACAAACAAGACTTAGCATTTCCAATCTCGTGATAGTGACAAAAGTAAGGCTGCAGAGATCAGGCTGGATGTTTCGAAAACACGCAAGCTTTGCCCCAGCGAGTCAAAGCTTGCTCGGATTCAGGCTTCGCTCTCCTCTTTACAGAGGAACCTTGCCCGCTCAGCCTTCATACGGTTTTCTCAAACACTCAACCTGATCCAAATTAATTTGTTTGCAATCACGAAATTGGAAATGCTTCTAAAACAAGATGCAGAATTGATGAAATGTAAAATATAAAAAAAGGCAATAAAAAACTCCGAGTTATCTTTTACCATAGCTTACACTTTAGGTTACTTAACATCTCGGAGTTCTTCTTAGAACTTTTCTCAGGGACTTTTCAGAAATTTTCTTAATCTTTGTTTACTTTCGTTAGCAAATTTCAGTTCTTTCTAAAGGTTGCCTCCG
>JAMDDL010000213.1 GCA_023488645.1 Actinomycetota bacterium
CTTTTAAAACTCAAATTTTTGGAAGAAAACAACCTGCTCTCACTAAATAATGATGACTCTTATGTTGGGTCAGGGGGATTAGGTTATACAACAGAACTGCCGATTGGAGTTTTTCCGATTAAGACAAAGGATATATGGGGATTTGCGGAAAGCCAGGAAACAGTATCTGTTTCACCCGAAATGTTTGAAAAATTTATATTTCCGTATCAGTTGAAAATTTTGAAACAATTTGGCCTGAACAGTTATGGTTGTTGTGAGCCTTTAAATAAGAGATGGCATATTATAAAAAATATTCCTAATTTAAGAAGGGTATCGGTATCCAAATGGGCAGATTCTTTAAAAATGGCAGAATATCTTGAAGACAAATATATTTATTCATATAAACCTTCACCCACGGATCTGGCAGTTCATAATATCAATGAAGATTATATCAGGAGGAATATAAGGGATTTTTTGGAAACGACCAGAGGGTGCATAATAGAAATAATAATGAAAGACAACCATACGATTGGAAACAATCCGGAGAATCTAAAAAGCTGGGTAAAAATTGTCAGGGAGGAAATTGATAATGTGTATTAACAAATACATATAAATCTTTTTTGATATTTTATTTTATGGGTTTTTTTGATAAAAAGTAATTTTTTAAAGTGGAATATTTAATAGATTATTTGTTTTTAGAGAAGTTATTAATAATTTAAGGAGAATAAAAATTGATGAACAACGTAAAAACATTTACTGAAAAAGCCATGGAATTAAATAATGGATTACTACATTTACTTCCTACATGGGTCCCGAGAGTCTTTTGTATTCCTGGTAGAAGACTTAAACTCCATGTTGATGATCTTTATGCCCTTGGAGCAAAAAGGGGAGGTATAGATGAAAGATGGTTTGCATCAACTTGTCAGGCTGATAATGGTCCTGGAACTCCACCTGATGAAGGTTTAAGCTATGTGTATTCGGATGGTTCTAAAATGTTGTTGAGAGATATAATAACTGAAATGGGCTCTGACATACTTGGCGACAAGGTGATGAATAAATGGGGAGCATTAAAAATATTTTCAAAATTTTTCGATAATATGGATGCCTTGCCTCATCATATACATCTGGGTGAATACCACGCAAAAAATGTAGGGATGGAAGGTAAGCCCGAGGCATATTATTTTGCTCCTCAGGTAAACTTTTGCGAGAATAATTTTCCGTATACTTTTTTTGGACTTGAACCAACTACCACAAAAGAGGAGGTTATGGAGTGTATTAAAAATTTTGAAAAAGGAGATAATAAGATTATCAATCTTTCCAAAGCATACAGACTTGAAGTAGAAACAGGATGGCTTCTGCCGCCGGGTATTTTGCATGCCCCTGGATCCCTTTGTTCTTATGAACCTCAGTGGGCATCAGATGTATATGGGATGTATCAATCTCTTGCTGCAAATAAACCGATAGACAGATCTTTATTGGTAAAAGACATCCCTGATAAATATAAAAATGATATTGATTATATTATGGATATCATAGATTGGGATTTAAATGTAACCCCGAATTTTAAAGAGAAATTTTTCTTAAAACCGGTACCAATTGGTAATACCAAAGATAAAGGATATCTTGAAAGATGGGTAGTCTATGGTAAAGTACAAGGCAAAGAAGTGTTCAGTGCCAAGGAATTAACTGTCTATTCAGGGTATAAAGTTACAATCAGAGATACTGGTGCCTATGGTTTTATTACAGTTCAAGGTCATGGCAAAATAAACGAAATTGCTATTGAGAGCCCTAATATGATCAGATTTGGTGATATTACAAGAGATGAATTCTTCGTACCCTATCCGTCTGCTATAAAAGGAGTCACCATAGAAAATACCGGCCAGGAACCTTTAGTAATGCTGAAACATTTCGGACCTGATTGTAATCCAGACATGCCGGATAAAGTATGACAAAAAACTCATGCTATAATAATTTATAATATTTTTAGTTTGTCCTTGAGAAGTTTTATCTAAATTAGCAGAAAACTATTCTAAAAAAATTGAAATATCTTATTTCTCTGCTGTGATCATATCCTTCTATCTGGAGTTTTTGCCTCGTTATAAACTTTAGAAATTTTAATTCCTGTTCTTATCTTTAAGGTAAGTTTTCTTACCGGAATGAAAAATTAATATATAGACTTCAAAAATATTTGCATATTATGTAATAATTATGTATAATATGCAAAATAAATTGCTTTATAATAAAAATATTTTTTTCAAGAGGATTAATAAATGAATGAAAAAATAAAAACAGCCATTGTGGGAGCATCAGGTTATACAGGGCTTGAATTATTAAAAATTCTTGATAGTCATGAAAAAGCAGAAATAAAATACATAACTTCAAGAACTTATAAGGGAAAAAAAGCCGGAGCAGTATTTCCTGCGCTGTTAAGCTTAAAAAATAATTCAGAAATAAGTTTTATTGATGAAATAAAAAAGGAAAATTTGAGTAACTTAGATGTGATTTTTTTATGCTTTCCTCCCGGAAAATCAATGGAATATGTTTTACAGATAAAAGATAAATTTAAAGGGAAAATTATTGATCTGGGTGCAGATTTCAGAATAAAAAATGCAAAGGAATATGAGAAATGGTACGGCATGCCCCATATTCTTAAAGACAGCATATCTAAATTTGTATATGGGTTGAGTGAAATTAACAGGGCGCAGATAAAAAATGCAGACTATGTTACAAATCCAGGATGCTATCCCACTTCGGTTTTGCTTGCTCTTGCACCTGTACTTAAAACTGGAGGTTTGAAAATTAACTCTATCAATATAGACTCAAAGTCAGGAGTAAGCGGAGCAGGTAAAAAACTTAAGGAAGAATATTTGTTTTTAAATATGGCTGATAATTTTTATGCTTATTCTGCTGTTATGCACCGGCATATTCCTGAAATGGAACAGGAAATATTTAATATGAGCGGGCAAAAATTAAATATTTGTTTTACCCCGCATCTTTTACCGGTTACCAGGGGAATATTTACCACTGTTTATATAAATTTGATGAAAAATTCCCAGACAGCAAATATGGAAAACAAAATTTATAAGTATTTTAATGATTTTTATGATTCAGAAGTTTTTGTCAAGTTTTTAGGAGAAAATATTCCTCAGTTAAAAAATGTTGTGGGAACAAATACTGTTCATATAGGGTTTCTTTTTGACAGAAGAACAAATGTCATAAAAATTTTCTGTGCGCTTGACAATATACTTAAAGGCGCTTCAGGCCAGGCAGT
>JAMDDL010000133.1 GCA_023488645.1 Actinomycetota bacterium
AGACATTTTCCTTTACCTTCATTTCGTTATTTTGCCTTATTGTCAGTAATGACAGAATTATGATAACTATTATAATTGCCATAAAAACAGAAATATGAAACTGCCTGCTTTTTTCATACCTGAAACTTAAAAATTTAAATGCAATTTTATTTAATTTGTCACGAAGATTCATATATATATTTTTACATTAATATTTATTTGCATAATAACATAAAAAAGCTTATAATCAAATATATATTTCTTGTATGATTTGGCTGATGGCTAATGATTATTTATACCAGGAGCAAAATTTTCAATCATCTATGTCTGTGATTTATAAATAATTTATGAAGATAAAAATAGAACCCCATACTTTACATAGATCAAAAGAGCGTGGTACTAATAAAAAGGAAATTATTGACGTCATAGAAACAGGCCGTGAGGTACCTGCTAAATATGGTTATATGGCTAGATTTAAAATATTTAATTTTAATAGTAAATGGCTCGGAAAATATTACAGGCAAAAGACGGTTAAGGTATTTTATACTATGAAGAAAAATACTATAATAACAGTAACAGTTTACGTATTTTATGGTAAATGGAAGTAAAAAAATGAAAATAATTTATGATAATTTAACAGATGTTTTATATATCCGTCTGGATGAGAGAACACAAAAAGTTATGAATAAACAAATAGCAGATGATATTGTTCTGGATTTGGGTAAAGACGAAAAACTTGTTGGCATCGAAATTATTAATGCGTCAAAACATATAAAAATAAATAATCTTTTACAATTAAAAGACAATTATCAAAAAATTGCCATATAGTTTTATAATAATGGCAGCAATTCATAAGAACCGGCTCCCCGTAAGTATATAACAGGAATATATGACGGAATTTATGATCTCTATTAAAAAATAAAAGATTTTTTGAAAAAAGAAACAGCTAGAATTAATATAGTTAAAATAAAAGGATATATTTTAATTCCAGACAGCTTCTAAGATAGGAAACAGCTTTCTATTATTCTTCTATTTTAGTTTTGTAAATAATATGGTCTTGTTGATAAACCCAATAAAGACTCTCTCCATCCCAAGCTAAGTCTCTTATTCCTCCACTTTCCTTGGGTCCTTTTATATATCCATTAGGTTCACCGTTCGTTGATATTCTCATAGCAATATTTCCTCCCTTGCTTCCAACCCAGAAATTATTTCCATCCCAGACAAGTCCCATATCAAGCGAAGGTGTTATTCCCTGTAAGGTAATTAAATCACCAGTTTCATTCCCATTTCTATCAAGTCCATATATGGTTTTATTAACCCAATGAAGAACCCTTAAATTCTGTCCATCCCAAGTGATACCTACGGGAATCAATTGCCCTATAGATGTGATACTAAATTTTTTTAATAATTCACCGTCAGTGCTATAACTGTAAATTTTTCCTTCATTCCAATTATTTGCCCAAATAACTTCATTATCCCATGTTAAATTTGTATAACCACTATTATGTATGTCATCTCTGCTTTCACACTCAACTTGAAAAGCGGAAATAACTTTTCCACCATCATCAAGTTTTGCTATCTGCCAGAATATTGGACTACTTTGATAAGTTATTACCCAGAAATTACTACCATCCCAGGTAAGGCCATCAATTTTTATATCTTCATTGGTGAGAACTTCTTCCCAATTTGATGTTAACTCTAAATTAGCATTTTCTGATAAAGTTTTATCTTTATCTTCTGTTTCTTCCATACTAATTTCCTTTTCAGTAATAGCTTCAGTTTTTTGAGAATCCGACTTGCTTTCCTCTAAAGCAGTTTTTGTAACTGTCTCTGTTATTTCTTTATTTTGTACCCTGCAGGATAATATGGAAAGTGAAAATATAATAATTATTATTATGCTTAATACTAAAAGTTTCTTTTTCATTTTATCCCCTATCTTAATAAAGTTAATAAAACATATATTTTATAAAACATCGCAATACTAAATATCTTTATATTTTCATTCCTGTAAGTGTTACACCCTTTATCATCTGTCTCTGAGCTAAAGCAAACACTATCATTACAGGTAAAACTGATAGTGTCGCCCCTGTGACAACCATATCAAATCTTTTGCCAAACTGGGAAGCAAGAGCAACAATCCCTAAAGGAAGAGTGCGCATATTCTCATTTGAAATTATCATCATAGGCCACCATAATTGATTCCAACTAAATAGAAAGTTGAAAATCCCAACTGCTCCCATTGCTGCACTAGTAAGAGGAGCAATTATTTTATAATATATCTTGATTTCACTGGCACCATCTATTCTAGCAGCTTCTATTAACTCAATAGGAATTCCTTCTGTAAACTGGCGCATTAAAAAAATGCCAAAAGGGCTTATCGTGAACGGAAGTATTAAACCAATATAAGAGTTTGAAAGTCCAATCTTTGAAATAAATAAATATAGAGGCAAAATAATTGAAGCAAGCGGGATCATCATTCCAGATATACACAAAATAAAAATTATATTTTTTCCTTTGAAATTATATTTTGCAAATACATATCCAGCAAGAGAGCTTGTAAATACAGTTAAAATAGAAATAGCTGCTGATACTACTAAACTATTTAAGAATAATCTACCAAAATTTAATTGCTTAAAAATTGTCAAATAATTGTTAAAAGTAAAATCTTTAGGAAGAAAAGTTGGAGGTATTTGCACAATCTCTATCCCTGGCTTGAAAGAAGACATAATCATCCATAAAAAAGGAATTGAAAAAACTAAACATATTATAATCATGACAAGATTATTTACTGATCCTAAGAATATTTTTTTACGGACAGCAGATTTCATTAGCTGTAAACACCTCTTCCCTTTTTTAGTACTCCCACTTTGGCTTTAATATTTTAAATTGAATAATTGTTACTATTAATATAATAATAAACATGATAAAGCCCACAGCAGAGCCTTTATCAATCTGCATACGCAATAACCCTTCATTATAAACAAGAAGACCCAAGACATAACTTGAAAATCCAGGTCCACCTGAAGTTGCGCCTGTTCCTCCTCCAGAAGATGTCATTACAAAAATAAAATCGAATACCTGAAAAGCATTGATCATAGTATAAACCGCTATGAATAGAATGGTATGTCCAAGCAATGGAAGAGTAATCCGGAATAAAATTTGAAAAGGTTTGGCGCCGTCTATTCTAGCAGCTTCCACAAACACTCCGGGCATGTTCATTAGCCCTGTAAAAAAAATTAATGTAGAAAACCCCAGAGTTTGCC
>JAMDDL010000155.1 GCA_023488645.1 Actinomycetota bacterium
CACTACAGAGAATTTTTAACTCCTTATTATAAAAAAATAGTAAGATTTGCCCATGAAGCCGGAGTTGACATAATTATTACAGACAGTGATGGTTTTGTTGAAGATTTAATTCCCTTAATTGTGGAAACTGGTGTAACAGGAATGTATCCGTTTGAAAGAGCTGCAGGAAATGATTTATTAAGGATAAGAGAAGCTTTTCCTGATTTTCAGATAATGGGTGGTTTTGATAAAAGAACGATGTTCGCAGACGGCGGCAGGGAAGCAATAGACAATGAACTTGAAATTGTAAAAGAGATGCTTAAGAAGGGAAGATATATCCCGCACACAGATCATTTTGTATCGGAGGACTGCACTTATGAAAACTTCTCTTATTACCGGAACAGGTTAAATAAAATAATTGATGGATTAAATCAAGTTACCTGAAAATGTCTTTTAAGCTTACCTTTAGCCCATTAAAAATATATGAGGTTGATATCAATTTCAAACTCTTTTGAAGAAATTAAAAATTAGAAGTGAAGCCATTAAAATTTATAAAATTACATTTAATTAAAATGCCAATGAAGTAAAAATTAATTCTTATTTGATTGTATGGAGATTAAATCATGAATTGGAAAGAAAGAATAATTAGTACAATAAAAGGAAAACCTGTAGATTTTTTACCATTTGTTCCAAGGTTAGATATATGGTATCAGTCTAATAAAATAAACAATACTTTACCAAAAAAATACAAAAGCTTTAGTCTCAAGGAAATTGTAAAGGATTTAGGATTGGGGTTACATACGGTAGTTCCTAATTTTAGAGATTTTTTAAATAAAGACAGCCAGGGGCTTTTAGGGTTGGGAATATATAATCTTAGAAATAATCCTTATAAAATAAATTTAAACAGCATAGACTTTAGATTTGAAACAAATAAGGAAGGACTTACAACTTCAGTCTTCTATACTCCTTATGGAGAAATAACAACAAAAATACTTTTTAATAAAAGAATGGAGTCAGATGGAGCAACTCTTGGCCATACTGTGGAGTATTCCATAAAAGATATTAATGATGTCAAAGCACTTGGCTATATTTTTGAAAGAATACAGGTTGAAGAGAATTATGATAATTTTCTTAATTTTAAAAAAATTATTGGGGATGATGGAATAAGTGTTGCTTTTTGTTCACTATCTGCTTCACCCATGCATCATATAATGAAAGAACTTATAAGTTTTGAAAAATTCATATATGAGCTAAACGATCATCCTGCACAACTTATTGAACTTGCAGAAAAAATAAGTATTTTTTTTGACAAAATAATTCCAGTTTCTATTGGCGGTGAAGCAGAGGCAATTTTTTTAGGAGCAAATTATGACAGTTTCCTGACCTGGCCTGTATTTTTTAAAAATTATATAACACCGTATCTTAAAAAGTATTCAGATATGGCACATAAATCAGGTAAGTTTTTCCTTACCCATGCTGATGGTGAAAATAAAGGATTAATTAAAGAATATATTGATGCTGGCATAGATATAGCTGATTCCATTTGTCCTTATCCTATGACAAAACTTAGGATTAAAGACATCCGGGAAGAATTTCAGGGAAAGATTACTATTTGGGGTGGTATTCCCTCAATCTGCACCCTGGAGGAAACCATGAATGATAATGAGTTTGATAAATTTATGGATGAGTTTTTTATCCAAATTGAAAAGGGTGACCATCTGATACTAAGCTTTGCTGACACTACACCACCCGCAGCAAAATTTGAGAGAATAGAAAAAGTTGCTAAGCTTGCTAAAAATTTTTATTTTAGATTTTAATTAATATTTTAATTTTATAAATTTAAGTTAGCAGCTTCTCTCTAAGTCTTTATTGTTAAAACATATAACAAATTAACTTTTATAACATTATCAATATTTTAAAAAAGGAGATACTTCCCAATGAAATCAAAGAAAATTATTACTGTAATTATAATTTTTCTTTTAATTGCTTTAATGACTTTTACAATTTCCGGATGCAAATCTTCAAAAAATACTGAAACACAAAATCAAACGGAAAAATTAAGCGATCAATCAACCGAAAAAGAAACTGAAGAAAAAACATCTGTAGAAGTATCTACTGGTGAAGAAGAAAAAGCTGAAGAAAATAAAACTTCAGAGGCAGAGACAACAAAATCTGAAGCAGATACAAACTATACTTACAGTAAACCAAAACTTACTGATGATGGTTGGGATGTTGCAGATCTGGATGAAAAGGGAGTAAATAAAGAAATGCTAAGTGATTTAATTGTTCAGATAAAAAAAGGTAAATATCAAAATATTCATAGTATCGTGATAGTTAAGGAAGGCAAACTTGTCTTTGAAGAATATTTCGGCGGATATGGTTTTAGCCTCTATGGAGATAAATTCAGAGGTACGTATATTGACTTTAATGCTGATATTACCCATGATCTTGCTTCAGTAACCAAAATAATTACTGCTACTTTAGCGGGAATTGCCATAGATAATGATTTTATTAAAAGTGTTAATGAAAAAATAATTGATTTTTTCCCCGAATATTCCAAATTGTTTGATAAGGAAAAAAGCAAAATAACTGTTGAAAACCTGCTTACCATGACTTCGGGATTGAAATGGAATGAAATGGATGCATATTCATCAGACGAGAATGATTATTCTAAATTATATTCATCGGCAGACCCAATCGAATATTTGCTTTCAAAGCCTATGGCAAATAAACCCGGGACTAAATGGTATTATAGCAGTGGAGATGTTACCTTGCTGGGAGAAATAATATATAAAGCTACAGGAAAAAAAGTAGATGATTTCTCACGGGAATATCTGTTTGATCCACTTGGGATCACAAATGCTTACTGGCTGTATATGAAAAATAATATTGTCAGTACTGCAGGCGGTCTTATGATGCGACCAAGAGATATGGCAAAAATAGGGTATTTATATTTAAATAATGGAAAGTGGCTTGATAAACAAATCTTATCTGAAGATTGGATAAAGGCCTCTACCAGGGGATTTATTCAGGTACCTGAAGGAGAATGGACAGACTGGCACGGACATGAATCCGGCTATCAATGGTTTTTAAGAACTGATGATGTAAATTCCATAAAGGTTGATTCATTAGTGAGAACCGGCTGGGGTGGCCAAAGGATAATTGCATATCCAGGTTTAAATACGGTAGTTGTATTAACCGGAGGCAATTATGCTACTTATGATTATGCAAATGATTTAGCCATGCTTAAAGATTATATTCT
>JAMDDL010000014.1 GCA_023488645.1 Actinomycetota bacterium
GGTGTTAAAACTGATAGTGTTGTTGTAAGTCTTGCAGCCAAGGGGCTTATAAAAGAAGCAGGAAGATTAAAAGAGCCCGGCAATCCAATTATCTACAGGACGACACCTAAATTTCTTGAAATACTGGGAATTGGCAGCCTTGGTGAACTGCCACCATTAAAATCTGAAAGTTAAATATTAAATTTTTTTAATATGGAAAGGAAGCATTTCCAATTTCGTGATAGAAAATAAATTATTGAATCGACGACTGGGTATTTCGAAAACACGCAAGCTTTGTCCCAGCGAGTCAAAGCTTGCTCTGATTTCAGGCTTCGCTCTCCTCTCTAAAGAGAGGAACCCTGCCCGCTCAGCCTTCATAAGGTTTTCTCAACATCCAGCCGTCGATTCTTGCAGCCTTGCTTTTGCACTTATCACGAAAAAGTAGATGCTAACATATGGAAAAAATGAGACTGGCAAAATTCCTGGCACAAAGCACAATAAATTCAAGAAGGAAAAGTGAAGAGCTGATTTTGCAGGGAAAGATTAAGGTAAATGGGAAAGTTGTAAAAGAGCTTTACTTTAAAGTTGATCCTGAAAAAGACATTGTAGAGTATGATGGAAGGGCACTCAATATTGAGGAAAAAATAACGGTTGCCTTGAATAAACCTGCAGGATATTTAAGCACAGTAAAGGACAGCTTTAACAGAAAAACTGTTATGGATTTATTAAAAAATTTAAAAAATAATAAAAGGCTGTATCCTGTCGGAAGGTTGGATTATAATTCAAGGGGACTGCTTATAATGACAAATGATGGTGATCTTGCATATAAAATCATGCATCCTAAATTTAATATAGAAAAAACTTATGAAATTATTTTAAATAAAAACTTAAACAAGATTGATATTGAAAAATTAAGGGAAGGCATAGTTGTCGATAATGTCAAAGTCGAAATAAGGGATTTGAAACTTTCCAAAAATTACAAAAACATTAATAAAGTAACTTTAACAATTCATGAAGGCAGAAAAAGAATAATAAGGCGTATTTTCAAGGATCTTGGATATGAAGTTCTGGATTTAAAAAGGATAATGATTGGCAGATTTAAAGTTAATGCAATAACTGAAGGATCATACAAAATTTTAAATCAGAAAGACCAGGAAAAATTACTAATGTTAAATTAAATTTGCCCATGACAGAATTAATAAGTTATAATTTTAAAAAAATAAATAAAAAGAATATAGGGTCTTGAGAAAATGAAAAATATAAAAAATATAACAATTATCGGACTGGGGCTGATTGGCGGTTCTCTGGCACTGTCATTAAAAAAAGTAAATGATAATTTTATCATAACCGGATACGATAATATTCCTGAAACCATGGATATTGCAATTTACAGAAAATTAATAGACAGGCCTGCTGTTGATTATGCAGACTCGGTTAAAGATGCCGACCTTGTCATCATTGCAACGCCTGTCAGGTTAATAGTTGAAATTGCAAATAAAATAAAGGATTTTTTAAAATCCGGCACAATAGTAACCGATGTTGGGAGCGCAAAGGAAAATATTGTTGAAAATATGGTGCAAATACTGCCAAAAGATGTGGTTTTCATAGGCGGTCATCCAATGACAGGTTCTGAAAATGATGGAGTATTAAGCGCACGGAATGATTTGTTTGTAAATGCATTTTATGTTTTGACTCCGACTGATAATACAAGGACGGAAGCTTTAGTTGCACTGCACACATTATTTACAAAAACTGGCGCAAAAGTAATAACAATTTCACCGGCTGAACATGATAAAATAGTATCCCTTATAAGCCATCTGCCTCATATCCTTTCCACAAATCTGGTTGTTTTGGTTGATAATCAGCAAAAACAGTTAAATAACCTTTTTAAATTATGCGCAGGCGGTTTCAGGGATATGACAAGAATTGCTGCATCAAATCCAAAAATGTGGCTGGACATAAGTATTGAAAATAAAAAGGAAATTATTAATGCGTTAAACAACTACATCAGCCATTTAAATAAATTCATGAAAAACCTTGAAGCCGGTAATGAAGAATATATAAAAAATCATTATATTCAGGCAAAGGAAGCAAGGCTTAATCTTCCCAAGTTTATTGATAAGGATATTTCCAAATTATATGAATTAAGAATAGGAATTCCTGATAAACAGGGTGTTTTAAGTGAAATAACTTTAGCCATAAGTTCAGCAGGTATCAATATTGAAGATATCTCAATTTTTCATTCCACGGAAGTTATAGGTGGAGGTATCTTAAAAATTCTTGTTCATGGTGAAAATGCGGGAACTCTTTCAAGAGGCGCAATTGAAAAATTAGGTTACGAAGTTAGTGTAAAAAAAGTTACAGGTGAAGAAAATTAATATGTTTGAAATTTGCGGTCCATACAGGATTAACGGTATAACAGAAGTTCCTGGAGACAAATCTATTTCCCATAGAAGTGTAATTCTTTCCTCGCTTACTTTGGACAGGGTTTTAATTGAAAATTTTTTATACTCACAGGACTGTCTAAGAACTCTTGAAGCTCTAAAAAAAATAGGGATAAATGCAACTGAAAATAAAAACAGTCTTTTAGTGCAAGGCTGCGGAGTGTCTAATTTTACGGAGCCTGATGATGTCTTATATACAGGCAACTCCGGAACTTCCATGAGAATATTAAGCGGTCTTTTGTGCGGATGCAAATTCATGTCGGTACTTACAGGAGACAAATCAGTAAATGAAAGACCGATGGACAGGATTATAAAGCCGCTAAGAGATATGGGGGCTGCAATTTACGGAAGAGATAATAATAAGAAGCCTCCTGTTGTTATTTTTGGCGGAAATAAATTAAAGGCAGTAAGGCATGAAATAAATGTATCCAGCGCACAGGTTAAATCATGTATTTCGATTGCAGCCCTTTTTGCAGAAGGTACTACGGAAATAATACAGCCTGAAATTTCAAGAGATCATACCGAAAGAATGCTTGAGTATTTTGGAGCAGAAATTGAATATGATGGGAAATATACAAAAATAATTCCTGGCAGGCAGCTTAAAGGTAAAGACATATTTGTACCTGGGGATTTTTCATCAGCAGCATTTTTTATAATTGCAGGATTAATACTTGACAATTCAAAAATAACTATTAAAAATGTGGGCATAAATCCTACAAGAGCATATCTTTTAAATATTTTAAAAGATATGGGTGCAAATATTAACATAAAAAATGAAAGAACAAAAAATAATGAAAAATTAGCTGATATAGAATC
>JAMDDL010000042.1 GCA_023488645.1 Actinomycetota bacterium
GCAGCCTTAACCCTGATTTTCATAATTTTATCAATAATTTTCCAAAATATCCAAGATGAACCTATACCCCAGATGATTACTGTTGCCATACTTATAAGTTGAGCCCATAGCTGTCCGCTGCCTCCGTAAAACAAACCTCTGATGGTTCCTTCAACACCATTAATTCCCGCACCATATGAACCATCAGCAAAAAGTCCGAGAGCCAGAAGGCCCCATAAACCATTTACACCATGAACGGAAATAGCTCCAACCGGGTCATCTATCTTCATTTTATTTTCAACAAACCAAACAGATAAACATACCAATATTCCAGCTATTGTACCAATTATCATTGCTGAAACTCCATTAACAAAAGCACATCCTGCAGTTATGGCAACAAGACCTGCAAGTGCACCGTTTGCAGTCATTGTCGGATCCGGTTTTTTATATTTTATCCACATATAAATCATTGCACTAAATCCACCAAAAGCTCCGGCAATCATGGTATTTGTGGCAACAACTCCAAGCCTTAAATCACTTCCGTTTAACGTTGAACCTGCATTAAATGCAAACCAGCCAAAAAATAAAATAATGGTTCCGATAATTGCCATTGGAATATGATGACCAGCAATGGCTACCGGTTTTCCATCCTTTCTGAACTTACCAATTCTTGGTCCAAGTATTATTGCTCCGGTTAAAGCAATCATACCTCCCATTGCATGAACAACACCTGAACCTGCAAAGTCAAGACCTCCATGTCCCAGACCTAACTTGCTCCCAAGTTGAGCAAGCCATCCTCCACCCCAAACCCAGTTTCCATAAACCGGATAATAAAGCATGGAAACAAAGAAAGAGGAAATAACAACTGCTTTCAGCTTTACTCTTTCAGCCATTGCACCTGTAGGTATTGTACAGGTTGTATCCATAAATACCATCTGAAAGAAAAACATTGTAAAGACTGCAACATCATAGGTGGAACCTGACAGGAAAAAACCTTTATATCCTAAAATTCCCCATCCATTAACTGCAAATTCCTTATTTAAAACTGCAGTTCCACCAAGGGAACTTAAAGGGCCTGCTCCTCCCATCATTAATGCAAATCCCAAAATATAAAATCCTATTGTTCCAACCAGAAAAACAACAAGATTCATAGCCATAGTATGCATTGCATTTTTGGCTCTTGTAAATCCGGTTTCAACCATTGCAAAACCTGCCTGAAAGAAAAAGATTAAAAATGCACAAATCATTACCCAGACAAAGTTAAGCCCAATTTTGGTTTTGCCAACCTCATTAGCTATTTCATTAATAGTAGGCGAACCTGCAACAGCAGATGAAATATTGGAAGCATTTCCGGTTGATGCTCCAGATGGATCTCCTGATGCAGTATCAGCATTTAAAAGTTTTGGAGAAAAAATGAAGACTGCAACAGTAATTATCAATAATGCCGCCAGGATATTTTTCCTGACAGTGAACTTATTCATATTAAGCCTCCTTAATCTGCCAACAAAATAATATTTATAAAAAATTTTTAGTGAAGATTTTTAATCTAAAATAATCAGATTAATTAATCTTATGCGGGTATTATATTTTAAGTTTGTTAAGGCAATATTAAGGAGAAGTTAAATTTATGTTAAATAATCAGGCATAAAGATAAATTATAAGAAGATTTGAAACTGTTCAAAATAAAAAGTATTATTTAAGATAGTTTGCAATTAATGAATTTATATAAAAAATAATTAGAAACAAGGTTAATAAAATGGACTTACATGGCAAAACTGCAATAGTCACAGGTGCAAGTATGGGAATTGGGAAAGCCATCAGCATTGCACTGGCAAAAGAAGGTGTAAACGTTGTTCTTGCTGCAAGAACAATTGAAAAATTAACGGAAGTTAAAAAAGATATAAAATCTTTTAATGGAAATTCTCTTATCGTTCCGACAGATGTATCCAGCAAAAAAGACATATTAAACTTGTTTGATAAAACAAAAAAAGAATTTGGCAGACTTGATATCCTTGTTAACAACGCAGGCATATTTACCGGAGGTAATCTCGTTGATTTCAGCATAAGAGATTATGACAAAATAATGAATATAAATTTAAAAGGAGTTTTTATCTGCTGCCAGCAGGCATTAAAGATTATGATCCCTCAAAAAAACGGATTCATTATTAACATCTCAAGCAATGCTGTTTTTAAAGGTTATCCTGAACAGTCAGTATATAGTGCAAGTAAACATGGAGTCGTAGGCCTTACACAATCGCTTGCAAATGAGATTCAAAAAGACGGGATTTGTGTAGCTTTAGTACATCCCGGAGGAGTTGATACTGATCTTATAAAACATTCCAGACCTGATATTGACAAATCTCTCCTGATACCGCCGGAGGATATAGCCAAAACCATTATATACATGCTTAATTTATCGGATAATTCATGGGTGGATGAAATTTATATCAGAAGAAGAGCTGCCAAGCCATTTTAGTGGTTTAAATAATTCCAGATATGTTAGTATTTTATTTTATCCTTCTTATCCTGCTTTATAAAATCTTTCATTTCTTTTATATTTTTAAAACCAAGCTGAAGAGCTATTGCTTTGGATGTTCCAGTTTTGATAATTTCGTTGTCTTTATGATAACCAAACTTGCAAACCCTATACTTTCCATCCCTGCCCATACCTTTATAAATATTACTGCCTTTTTTTGCAGGTTTCATATTAAAATAGACCAGCAGTCTTTTGATATACCTCTGATTAAATCTGATTGGCATTACTAATTCCCAATTCCCTGGCGATCAGTTCTTTATTACCATTACATCTTAATATTTTTAACATATAAACCTGTTTTTCCATGCTTTCAGTCTTTGAAAATATTTCAATTTCATTAATGTAAATTTCAGAAAACTCCACCAGACTATTAATCAAATCGTCTAAGGCTTCTTGTCTTGTTTTTCCCTCCCCATGCATGGGTACCTCAACAGTCCAGACAGTCCAGCCTTTTAATTCTTTATCAAATTCTTCATTTACTGTAAACTTCAACTTATCCAGTAAAAAATCCAGATAATCTTTTTTAATATGAGATATTTTTTCTTTAGTTTTTGATTTTACAGTTACAATTTCCATTCCTGATAATACCTTTGCATTGATATCACAGTAATACTTTTTTGTATCACTTACATTATATTCATTGACAGATATGACCATATAATCACCTCACAAAATTATAGTTATTATTAATAATAACTATAATGACTA
>JAMDDL010000015.1 GCA_023488645.1 Actinomycetota bacterium
TTTTGTGCCTTTTTATAGCCTTGAGCACCCATATTTTGTGCAAGTTCCTTGTTGTGCAGCAATTTTAAAATATAGCCCGCAATCATCTCATAATCACCAAAAGGTACAAGAAAACCATTTATTCCTTCATCAATTACTTCCATAACTCCGCTGCAGTAAGCAGCAATCACAGGTTTTTTGTGAAGCCAGGATTCCACATATACAAGCCCGAAAGAATCTGATTTTGAAGGCATTATAAATACTTCACAGCCCTCAATCGCATTATTTTTATCTTCCTCATCGGCATAGTTTAAAATTATTGTATTTTCAAAAACATAACTTTTCTGGGCAAGCAGATATTCTTCAAAATCATTTAAAATCTGCCCGATAAGCACAAGCTTTATATCTACTTCCTTCTGCCATAATTTTTTCATTGCTTCAACTGTATGATGAGAGCCCTTATCGTGGGTTTGAGTTGAAATCTGAAGAACATAAGGTGAATTTAAATTATATTTTTGCCTGAATTTTCCACCACTGCCCTTAATGCCTTCATTGCCTTCAATACCAATCCCGCTAACTTTTATTTTAGCAGAATTAATACCGCTTTCTGTAAGTTTACTCTTTTCATCATTTGTTATGGTTAAGATATGGTCACAATTATTTAAAAGATATTTTCCTTTTTCATTAAAGAACAAATTAAAATTTTCATCAGAGTTAGGCTCTCCAAAATGCACAAGGGGCACTAAGATAAAAGGAATTTTTTTTACTTTTGCATAAAAAAATGCCGGATAAATCAGATAGTAATGAGGGAAAACCCCGGCTATTACAAAATCAAATCTCCTGGGCATAAAAACTGCGGTTAAAAACATGTAAATATAATATCCCGGAACAAATATAAATGGATTACCTATAATGAATTTTATAGACATGACTGGAAATTTTGAAAGAAATCCAAGGATAGCATTCCTATTGGGAAGATGAAAAATTCTAAATCTTCTAATTTTTATATTCCTCCCGATTTCTGCTCTGCCTTCCCTGATATATTTCTTTTGAGGATTATAAAAAAAGTCATTATCCCAGATATTTGTGGTAAATACATTTACCTTGCAGCCTTTTTCATCTAAAACTTCCGCCCATTTAAGGAACTGCCTTTCAGAACCGCCAAGAAAAGGCCAGAACCGGTGAAGCACTATAAGACATCTTTTTCCGGCAATATTAGGCAGTTCGTCTAACGGTTTTTTTGCTTGTTTTTCCTTACTTTTATCATCCATATCATTATCTGTAATTCTTATTTTTGAAGCTTAAAATTGCTAAACCATTTCCTTAAGCTTTATCAAGTCGTGCAAGCTCTTTTCTTAAATATTGTGAGTCCTCGCTAAGCAGCGCTGCTTCTATAACAAATAAATCTCTGAAATTATAAACAAATTTTTTAAACGTATTATTATCCATTTTTTCCATACTTCCTTCAAGATAAGCAACATTGCCGTAAATTAAATTATCCTTTTGTTCTTCTAATATGTCTTTTCTGAATGAAAAGAATACATTCAGTTCTTTCTGCTCTCTTAACAAATCATTTGGGATTTCAATTATGGCAGTATTCATTTTGCCTTTAAGTTTTATGCAGAAATTGTAATCTTTTATATTAATATATAGGTCGTCTTCCCACCTGTCATCCAGAATATACTGGAGCTGAAAATAATATTTGTAATTATCTCCCCTGTAAGGATTTTCAAGAACTGCGTCAGCATAATTAAAAAAGTATCTTCCTCTTGGATTGCCGTGTGTTATAAGGCTCTTCCAGCCTCTACCAATTCCACTGTCATTTATGCCCATGATAATTCTGTTTGACTTTTGCCCGTATTTTTCAAATCTGTTCCATAAAATATCTAAATACTGCATTGGAATAAATTTTCTGCCTGAATTTGTGGTTGTAGTACTGACCATTCCCCACATTTTCATGGTTTTTTGAGGCCTTATTTTATTTTTGTAATCTTTCCTTATAAGTCTTTTCCCTAAAATTAAAGGCAGTTTTGCCAGAAAAATCAGGTAAATGTAAAATTCCCTGAAAAAATTTACAAAATCGTAACGCACAAGTAAATCCTTCATAATAAAGCCGAATTCATACCTGGTAATTTGAGGAATAGTTTTTACCAGAAAACCGATTGGATAATTTTTTAATATGAAAATAAAGCGCGAACGCTTAAGGTAAAAGTGTTTTTTAAGTGACATAACTCCGCTTGATGCAGAAAACTTATGATAAACCACAGCATCCTTAACATAATCTACTGTAAAGTCTGAATATTTCCATGTTCTGAAGCAAAAATCCATATCCTCATAATACATGAAATATTTTCTTTCAAAAAAACCAATAGCATTAAAGACACCTTTTTTTATAAGAGCCGCTCCCCCTGAAACTGACAGGACTTCCCCGCTTTCCCTGTGGCAGTTTTCATCCAGCTCAAAGAAATCCCTGTCCCATCCGCTTCCAAAATAATTTACAAGCCCGCCCGTGCTGTTGATATATTTTGGCCAGTAGTATATAAGCATCTTTCCTGCAAGTATTCCGCACTCAGGTTTTTGCTCACCATAATTTATCAGATTTTCAAGCCATCTCTCATCAAGACGTAAGTCATTATTTAATATTCCGAAGTAATCAATTTTCCCATATTTTTTAATGCCATATCTGACTGCCTTGTTTATTGCATCACCATATCCCTTATTGTGCCAATTCACTAAAACTTCACACTGCGGATAATTTTTTTTTATAAAATTAACGCTTCCGTCTTTTGAATTATTATCAACAACCAGTACCTGAAGCTCTTTATAAGACTGGCTGTATATTGAATCAAGACATTCGCCAATAAAATTTATTCCATTGTAATTAATAATAATCAGAAGGACTCTGGGATTTTTGCTGTCTTGTCCGAATCCATATAAAAATCCTTGATTTTTATCAGAATCCTCAACTGCCTGCTTAAAATTTTTATTTTTACTTATTTTTCCTGTTTTTTTTATCATGAATTTTCTTTGATTAAAGGTGATTTAGAAAAAATTTAAGCCGGATAATTAAAACAAACTGGAGTTTTAAATTTTTTGAACTGTTATTTCTGAATTTAAATCAGCAATACCTTCAGATTTATTATGTTTTATTACATTTATGGTAAGCATATTATTAACCCAGTCACAGTAAGTCCTGAAATCCTTATATCCCACAGCGGGAGAAACATAAT
>JAMDDL010000152.1 GCA_023488645.1 Actinomycetota bacterium
CCGAACGGTACGTACGGTGGTGTGAGAGGTCGGCTGCTCAAATAATGAGTAGCCTCCTACTCGATTAATAATTTTATATTTTCTGGTTTGAAGTAAAAAATTAACAAAGAATTAATATGATTTTGATGTTAGGAAAAATTTAAAAGTGAACCATTTAAAATTCAAAAGCGAACTGCTTTCAAATGGCTTTTTCCCATTTTTTAAATATAAATTTCCAATGTTTAAAATAAAAATTTATAAATAATTTATCTTTAAAATTAATATTGATTAGAAATTTGGTAAATTCAAATCCTCATTTCTAACCTGGTAAGTGCCAACTAACTCATCCTTGTACCAGAACCTGATTTCTGCCATTTCTGATTTTAGATCTGGAACAATACATACGAAGACTAACTCTGTCTCTTATGGGAACACCGGTAATGTTTATTACAAGCTTATTAAATGATATCTTCCTGTAGGGATTTACAATTCTTTCATCCCTTAAGGCAAATACATCTTTTGTAGACGTATATGGAGCCGGCACTACAAACTTCCTGAATAAAGATTTGCCTTCACCGGTAAGCCTTTTAAGCCTGTAGTATGGGACCTCACCGGTAGAGTGGACCTGTTTGTAGTTATATCTTGCCGCCTCTGCCTCAAGAACCTTATTGCCGTCTATTATATTATCAATACCTTCTCTTGCGCAGGTTCTTACAATCCTGTCCTGAAGCCATCCGTAGGGCCTCTCAATTTTACCTTTGGCCTGAGCGGACAGTGCATAAATGAGCTTGACCCTTAAATCGTCTAAAACCTGCTTTACCTGGGGATCTGTTTCATCTGTAACCTTGTAGTGCTTTCTCCAGAAGCTATCTCTGCCCTGCACGAATCTGAATATGGAGTGGCAATCCACATAATATGAGTAGGCAAGCCCATATTTTAGGGCAACTTCCTCCAGTGCCTCTATATGGGCCCAGGATGTTTCTCTCTCTGTAAGTTTGTAGTATAGAAGGAATCTGCTACAGTCATCTATGGAGGTAATGAGATACCACTTGGAGCAAGCATATGGGCTGAACCTGTGATGGGAGCTGTCATGCTGGATGAGCTCTCCCACATAATTGGTGAGTACTTCTCTGTCATGAGTCTTCCTTTTGGGTTTTTTAAGGTAAAAGCCGCCCTTTTTGGCCCTATCGATAATTGTCGGTGTTGAAACCTTCTGGTCATAGCCGGACAGCAGCCTGTCTTTTATATAACTGTAATTATATGATCTTAATGGAACTTCAGGGTCTGCAATCAGTCTTTTTTCAATCTTTAATTCTTTCATGATACTGTCTTCAATATCTTTTGATATTTTTCTGCTGGCTTTCTTTCTTTTATATTCAATCGAGAAGCTCTCTGGATCTTTCCTGTATTTTTTTACAAGTGCAAAGAACCTCGTCTTTTTTATCCTTAAAATCTCTTGGATATAGCTTCTTTCAATCTCCTTTGCCATGTAACGGTATATTAGCTCCTTTACCTGATGTTCAGTGAAGTTCTTATGCAGCTGCGCCATAATTTAAAACCTTTCTCCTCTATTACTATTGGTTCTAAATTATAGCTACAGAGCAGTTCACTTTTAAACTTTAAATCCTATAAAAAGAGTTCACTTTTAAATTTTAAATGACATTAATATGATTTTGATTGACAAGTTAGTTGCTGCATATATAATTCATCTTTATACTTTCAGCAATGAATATAAAATAATATTTAACAATTTTATTAATAAATTTATAATTAACTAAAAAGAAGTTAATTATTTTAGTTTTAAAGAGAATTATGCCTGAATTTTATACTTTAAACACTGAAGAGCTATACAAAGAATTAGATGTTTCGCCTAATGGACTTTCTGAAGAAGAGGCAAAAAAAAGACTTGAAATTTATGGTCCTAACTTAATTAAGAAGAAAAGAAAGAGATCATTAATACTCAGATTTTTAGATAATTTTGTGCATGTTTTAGCTATTATTCTTTGGATTGCTGCAGCACTTTGCTTTATTCCACGAGTAAATATGCCACAATTGGGATATGCCATTATTCTTGTTGTGGTTATCAATGCTGTGTTTAGTTTTTTACAGGAATTCAGGGCTGAAAAAGCTCTTGAAGCTTTAAATAAAATACTTCCTTCCTATGCCAGAGTACTCAGGTCTGGAGAAATTAAGGAGACTTTATCAGGTGAACTTGTACCAGGGGATATTCTTATCTTAAATGAAGGAGATAATGTTTCAGCCGATGCAAGATTAATTGAATCTTACGATCTGCGCACTAATAATTCTGTATTGACAGGAGAGTCAGATCCCCAGCGTAAAAGCACAGTTGCTATTGTAAACAGAGAAGTTGATACCTTAAGACTTACGAATGTAGTTTATGCCGGGACAAGTATTTCTTCAGGAACCGGCAAAGCAATTGTATATTCAACAGGTATGAAAACTGAATTTGGAAAAATTGCCAATATCACTCAATCAGTAAAAGAGGAATTAAGTCCTTTACAAAAAGAAATTAACAAGGCAAGCCAGATGCTTGTTTATATTGCGGTTGGGGTTGGAGTTTTATTTTTTATATTATCCTTATTTGTAATCAAACTTGGATTTTTAGCTTCCTTTGTTTTTGCTATTGGTATTATTGTTGCATTTGTTCCTGAAGGTATGCTGCCTACAGTTACTCTTGCTCTTGCAATGGGTGTGCAGAGGATGGCAAAAAGAAATGCATTGATAAAAAAACTTTCGTCTGTTGAAACTCTTGGAAGTACTACGGTAATTTGTACCGATAAAACAGGAACTTTAACTCAAAATGAAATGACTGTCAGGGAAATCTGGATTAATGGAAGCAGTTATGATATTTCAGGAGTCGGCTATAATCCGGCAGGAGATTTTAATCTGGAAGGTAAAAAAATAGCAAGTAATGAGAAAGAAATTGCTTTTAAAAAAATATCCAGAGCCATGTCTTACTGTAATAACTCCAGACTTTATAAGGATAAAAATACAGAACAATGGGTTATAAAAGGTGATCCTACCGAAGGGGCTTTGCTTGTTGCAGCAAGAAAAGCTGATTTTGATTATGAATCCGAAATGGAAAAGGACCCGCGTATCTTTCTACTGCCTTTTGATTCCACAAGAAAAAGAATGAGTTCAATACATGAAACTTCCGATGGAATTTTTGCTTTCGTAAAAGGAGCTCCAAAGGAGATGCTTTCACTTTGCAGTAAAATCGAGATTAATGGCAGGATTGAAGATTTAGATCAGCAAAAATTACAGGAAATTATGAAATCTAATGATATTTATGCTAAAAGAGCACTTAGGGTACTTGCAATTGCTTATAGAAACTTAACTGATCTTAAAGAGGAATATTCAATTGAAAATGTTGAGAAGGACCTTGTATTTCTTGGTCTTGCCGCGATGATTGACCCTCCGAGGCCGGAAGTTGAAGCTGCAGTCAAAGAATGTTTCAAAGCTGGTATAAAAATAATTATGATAACCGGAGACTACGGTCTTACTGCAGATGCCATTGCCAGAAAAATCGGAATAATAAAAGGTGAATCCAGGATTATTCTTGGTACCGATCTGGAAAAAATGTCTGAAGAAGAACTTGGGAAAGTTGTAAAACTGGATAACATCATATTTGCCAGAGTATCTCCGGAGCATAAAATGAAGATAGCTCAAGCCTTAAAAAATAATGGGCACACTGTTGCTATGACCGGTGATGGCGTAAACGATGCACCGGCTCTTAAAACTGCTGATATTGGAATAGCCATGGGTATAAGCGGCACCGATGTTGCAAGAGAAGCTGCAGATATGATTTTAACTGATGATAATTTTGCAAGCATAGTAAATGCAATAGAAGAAGGCAGGGCAGTATTTGAAAATTTAAGAAAGTTTATCAATTATATTCTGACAAGCAATATTCCTGAAGCAGTTCCATTTATTATGATGGTGATTTTTAAAATCCCTCTTCCTCTTACAGTAATGCAGATTCTTGCCATTGATCTTGGTACTGATTTGCTGCCTTCTCTTGCACTGGCAGCAGAACCCCCTGAACCTGGAATAATGAATAAGCTTCCAAGGCCTAAAAATGAGAGGCTGCTTACAGGGAAAAATCTTATAAAAGCTTATCTTTTCCTTGGTCCTGTTGAAGCAGCAGTAGCAATGATTGCATTTCTTATAGTTTATTATGATAATGGAATTACTTTTGCAAAATTAAGACAAATAGGAGCAAATCCTGTTAATTATGTTAACGACCGGGTTTACCAGACTGCAACCACTGCAAATCATGCTGCAATAATAATGTCTCAAATAGGAAATGCTTTTGCCTGGAGATCCAACTATGAATCCGTGTTTAAGATAGGATTTTTTAAGAACAAACTGCTTTTCTGGGGAATTTTAGGAGAAATTATTATTATAAATGCTTTAATTTATATTCCAAGGTTAAATAGTGTATTTAATCATCATCCTTTAAGCTGGAATTATTGGTTTATACTGATAGCATTTATTCCTTCGGTTTTAATTGTTGAGGAATTAAGAAAATTAATAGTAAGGTATTTTAATTATAAATTTAGAAAACCTGTTATAAATAAAGCTGTGTAAAAATTATGATTTTACAGCTATATTTTGTAAAATTATATAAGGTATTAATTTAAATGATTAATTTTTAATTTTACTTAATGTGAGGATAATAAAATGCAAATAATAATTATGGGATGCGGCAGGGTAGGTTCTCAACTTGCCAATATGCTTTCAATAGAAGGGCACAGGACTACCGTTATTGATAGAGATCCAAAATCATTTAATCGTCTTGGTAAAAGTTATAGAGGTCAGACATTAATAGGTTTTGGCTACGATAAGGATATTCTGGAAAAGGCAGGAATTGAAAATGCAGATGCATTTGCTGCAGTAACTCAGGGAGATAATAGGAATATAGTTGCTGCCTTAATTGCAAAAAGAGAGTACAAAGTTCCTATTGTTGTAGCAAGAATCTATGATCCTGTCAGAGCAATAGTATATAACAAACTTGGTATAACAACTATTTCTCCAACCAGATGGGGCGCAAACAAAATTAAAGAACTTATTTCAAACAGCCATATCAATACGCAAGCAAGTTTAGGAAACGGGGAAGTAGAAATAATAGAAATTGAAGTACCCCACAATCTGGTTGGCCGTGCTTATGAAAAAATTAATGTCCCGGGAGAGATAATGGTTATTGCTGTCACAAGACTTGGAAGAGCATTTGTGCCAGTAGCAGGTTCCGTACTTAAAGAAGGCGACATAATCCATGTGTCAGTTGCCTCAGAGTCAATTCCAAAATTAAAAGGTTTTTTAGGAATTTAGGAGAAAAAAATGAATATTTTGATTATTGGTGCAGGAAAAGTGGGAATGCAGCTTGCAAAAGATATGACTGCAAAAAATCATAAGGTAAAATTAATAGAAAAGGATGAAGAAATCTGCAGCAAAATTGAAAAAAATAAAAATCTGGAAATATACTGTGGGGATGGATGCGACCCCCTTGTTTTAGAATTGGCAGGAATTAAAATTGCTGATATTATTGCTGCTGTTACCGGTGATGATGAAGATAATCTGGTAGTTGCGCAATTAGCAAAATTACAGCCAAACAGGCCTAAGGTAATTGCAATTATAAATCACCCCAAAAATGAATGGCTTTTTAATAAAAAATGGGGAGTGGATGCATCAGTAAGTTCAACGGCAATTCTATCTAGAATAATAGAAGAAGATATGGGTATGATATCTGATTAGGCAGTAATCCTATAATAGCTTATTTTAAATTTTCGCTTAACTGATATCTTTCAAAAAGAGCCTGTCTGACTATTTCATATTTGTTGGAAGCATTCCAGAACAAAAAACCATTTATTCCAAGGTCCTCGGAAGCTTTAATTTGAGCAAGTATATCATTTTTTGTATAATTTATTTTTAAGCCGAAAGCTTGAATCCATGGCATCATTATACAATTTGACTTGTTAACTCTTGCCAAACCTTTTTCAAGTGTATATCTTACAACTTCATAAGGATGTTCCTCAGGAAGTTTGTAACCTAAAAAACCTGTTGAATAATGCGATGGATAAGGCATTGGATACAAGTAATCCAGATAAGGTTCAATATCTTCTATTAACTGTCCTATGCCCTGGTCATTATTTTCAATGAGCACAAAACCAAAAACATCGGCAGAGATTTTTATGTTATAATCTTTAACCGCAGCCCTGACTTTCATTAAAAAATTTTGAAGCGCCCAGCTTTTGGAATTGTTATTAATATTATAAGTATAGTCAGCATAAGCTATATTTCCTCTTGCAGGTCCCCTTATATAATCGAACTGTATCTCGTCAATACCTTTGATGGCAAGCTCCTTTACAATGTCAATGACATAATCCCAATAATCCTCACAATAAATGTCAGGCCAGCTTGATCCCTCGGAATATAACGGCTTGCCATTTCTTAAATCCTTGATGGCAAATTCAGGGTGAACTTTTGGAATTACAGCATCTTTAAAAGCGACAACTCTTGCAATCGAATATATATTTCTCTCATTCATTTCCTTTAAAACTTCATCAATATCATATAAAATATTTTTAGCTTCACTTTCCGCTGCAAGTTTGACTTTGGTATCATAATTAATATAACCGCTGTCATCTTTTGCATTAAAAACAATGCAGTTTAACTCGGTTTCATTAATTAATTTATAAATTTCTTCCCTTTTCTTTAAAATTCCCATAGAGTATCCTGTAAGATAGACCCCTTTTTGAGTACCTTCGGTAATTTTTTCCTTTTTTTTACTTTCATTAATATCCTCCGGAAGACAAAGAAAAGACCTGCAGGAAAAGTACCACAGACTGCCATAACTGTTGTCTGCAGGTACGGAAGAACCTGATATTGCTGCATTAATATTTCCGGTTTTAAAAGTGAAAATAAATAAGAAAATCAGAAAACTTGAAAAAAGACCTGTAATTTTTTTAAGCGGCATCTTTATTGATTTTTCATTTATTAATAGTTATAAAATAGTATGTTTTTTTAATTTTTTCCAATATTTTTCTTGATATAATATAAAATTGTATATAATAATTATTTTATTTGTTAACCTTTATCGTTTGTTTTGGAAGAATTAATTTTTATGCTTTTTATTAAAATTTAAAAAATGCAAGTCAACGGATGCCGTTAAAGAATAAGCAATCATTTAAAAAATATATTTTCCTGCCATTGCTGAAAAATATAAGGGAAGATTTTCTTTCAAAGAAAGATAATTCTGAAAAAATATACAGATTTGAAACAGAGATTGAAAATCCGGGAATTGATTTTGACCCTGCCCAGTGGCTGCTTTCACAGGATAATCAAATTAAAACATACTGGTCTGACAGGGATAAGAATTTTTTAATTGCCGGGATTGATTACGCAGATATTTTTTCAGACGGGCTTAACAGTAATTTAAATACGGGTTATTTTATCCGGGACATATTTCAGATAATAAAATCAAGAATTTCAAATGCAGTTAAACCTGTAAAGTATTTTGGATGTCTTGCTTTTGATATGGAAGACAGAATAGATGCGCTATGGGAATCTTTTGGTAAGGTTTATTTTGTACTTCCAAGAGTAGAGTTGTGTAAGATTAATAAGAAATTTTATTTTGCAGCCAATATTTTTTATAACCCCCAATTATCCGTATCTAAAAAAGAATATTATGAAGAAATATGCGAATTTCTGGGGAAAATACAACCGGAAGCAAACACACCGAGGGAGAAAAAAATAAGATTTTCAAACAGAAATGATTATCCTGAAAAAGATAAATGGAAAAAAAATATTAATCAGGCTGTTTCTTCCTTTGAATTTGAAAAAATAAACAAGATTGTTCTCTCAAGAAAATCCGTATTTAAACTGCAGGAAATTACCGATCCTGTTTTAATGCTGCTGATGCTAAAAAAAATAAATATTGAAACTTATGATTTTTGTTTTCAAAACGGTAAAAATAATGCATTTACAGGATGTACTCCGGAGCTTTTATTTTCCAGATCAGATGGTAAAATTTACAGCGAAGCTGTTGCAGGCACAATTCCAAAGGGAAGGAACTCAGTGGAAGAAAAAGCTTTTGGAGAAGATTTGCTTAAATCCAGGAAGGATTCAGATGAATACAAAGTTGTCTTTAATTCTGTTAAAAGCGACCTTGAAAAGATAAGCAGCAATGTAAAAGTCATAAGGAAAAAAGAATTATTGAAGTTAAGTTATGCCCAGCATATTTACAGCCAGTTTGAAGGAAATTTAAAACCAGATATTGACGATTATAAAATTATTTCAACCCTACATCCGACACCTGCAGTTTCAGGTTATCCCAAACAAAATATAAAAGCAATTATAAAAAGGTATGAGACTTTTTTCAGGGGATTTTATGCAGGACCTACCGGCTGGATCGGAAAGAATGGTTCCGAATTTGTTGTGGGAATAAGATCAGGGATTATTAATAACGGTAATCTTTCCATATATTCGGGGGCAGGTATTGTTAAAAAATCTTCACCGGAATTGGAATGGAATGAAATTGAAAATAAAATATCCCCATTTTTAAAAATCCTGCAAAGCAGATAAGGTAAAAATTTAGCTTAAAAATTCAGGTGAATAAAAATTATGGTACAGGAAAATAATCTTAACAGTTTATGGGGCAAACTGATAATTGAAGAACTTATCAGAAACGGCATAGATTATTTTTGCATTTCCCCGGGTTCAAGGTCAACACCTCTGACTGCAGCTATTGCCAGAAATAAAAGGGCAAGAAAAATAATTTATTTAGATGAAAGAGGAAGCGCATTTCATGCATTGGGTTATGCCCAGTCAAAAGGAATCCCGGCAGTAGTTGTTACCACATCCGGAACTGCAGTTGCAAATTTATTTCCTGGTGTTGTTGAGGCTTGTCAAAGTAAAATGCCAATGATTATCCTGTCGGCAGACAGGCCCCCGGAATTACTTGATATTGGTGCAAACCAGACAATAAACCAAACAAAAATATTTGGAATGTATGCAAAATGGTATTTTTGTTTTCCCTGCCCTGATAAAAATATTTCACCTAAAATGATATTAACTACTATGGATCATGCGGTTTATTTAAGTCTTAATAACCCGTCCGGACCGGTTCATATCAACTGTATGTTCAGAGAGCCTCTTGAGCCGGATGAATTTGATAGAGGAAACAATGAAAATTTTTATGTAAAAGATATTGAAAACTGGATAAAAACTTCCAAGCCATATACTTATTATAGTATTTCCAAAACAATTGCAGAAAGTAAGGAAACTTTAAGTATCGTTTCCGAAATTATCAGAATGGAAAAAAGAGGACTTATATCTGTAGGGCGGTTAAGAAGTAATTATGAAGTAAAAGCCGTATTAAATTTTATTCGGAAAACAAACTGGCCTGTTTATGCTGATATTACTTCAAACTTAAGGTTTAAAAATGAAATTAATTCAAACATAATAAAACATTTTGATCAGGATATCCTTTCACGGGAGTTTAATGAAAAGGCAGTTCCCAATACTGTTATTCACTTTGGAGGCAGAATAACTTCCAAAAGATTTGATCAGTTTTTAAATCAAAACAAACCTGAAAATTATATAATTGTTAAAGATAATCCTGTGCGTTATGATCCGGTTCATCTTATTACAATTCATATTGAGTCTGATATTATTAGCTTTTGTGAGAGTGTTTTAAAAACTATCGGGAAGGGGAATAATAATAATATTTTTAAAAATTTTTATGAAGATAAAGCAAAAAAAGTACAGGAAATCATAGATAATAATACTAAAAATGAAGAGGATATTAATGAAGTGTTCATTTCAAGACATATCTCAAAGGAAATACCTGATAAATCCTGCCTGTTTTTGTCAAACAGTATGCCAATAAGAGATATGGAATTATACGGACAAAGCAGTGACAAAGAAATATTAATCGGTGCAAACAGAGGCGTTAGCGGTGTTGATGGAATTATATCAACTGCAACAGGATTTGCAGCAGGGTGTAATAAAATATGCACATTATTAATCGGAGACATTGCTTTTATACATGATTTAAATTCACTGGCAGCAATAAATAATATTAAAATCCCATTAATAATTGTCTTAATTAATAATAATGGCGGAGGAATTTTTGATTTTTTACCGGTATCAAAATGCAGGGATATTTTTGAAGATTATTTTGCTACTCCGCATAATTTAAATTTTGAAGGAGCTGCAAGAACTTTTAAGATTAATTATTTTCTTGTTGAAACCAATAATGCCTTCTGCCAAATTTATAATGATGCTGTAAAAATTGCCAAAGACAGAGGAGAGTCATCAATAATAGAAATTATAACAAAAAGGGATTATAACTTAAAATTAAGGCGCAGAATTAAAATGGAAATTTTGAAAATGCTGGAACTGTAGTTAATTAAATTAAAAAACAAATATTTTTTAAGGATTTGACTTATGGCTAAGATTAAATGGCAAAGTTATGGAAAATACAAAGATATCAAATATCATAAATCTGAAGGTATAGCTAAAATTACCATAAACAGACCGGAAGTCAGAAATGCTTTCCGTCCTCTTACCATTATGGAAATTTCAGATGCCTTAAAAGATTCCATTCTGGATGCTGAAACTGGCGTTGTTATTCTGACAGGGGAAGGGGATAAGGCTTTTTGTTCCGGCGGAGATCAGAAAATTAGAGGGCATGCAGGCTATAAAGATGAAACCGGTATAGAAAGTCTGGGTGTGCTTGAGCTTCAAAGACAAATCAGAACATGTCCCAAACCTGTAATTGCAATGGTTGCAGGATATGCAATCGGTGGTGGAAATGTACTTCAGCTTGTATGTGATTTAACTATTGCAGCTGAAAATGCTGTTTTCGGACAAACAGGACCTAAAGTGGGTTCTTTTGATGGCGGCTATGGTTCAAGTTATCTGGCAAGGATTGTAGGGCAGAAGAAAGCAAGAGAAATATGGTTTTTGTGCAGAAAATATAATGCACAGGAAGCTCTGGAAATGGGAATGATAAATACAGTAGTGCCGCTTGAAAAACTTGAAGAAGAAACAATTAACTGGTGCAGGGAAATATTAAGTAATTCTCCAACGGCAATACAGTGTCTTAAGGCTGCATTAAATGCTGATTGTGATGGACAAACAGGCCTTCAGGAACTTGCAGGCGCTGCGACAATGTTATTTTATCAGACACCCGAAGCACAGGAAGGCAGAAATGCATTTATTGAAAAAAGAAAACCGGATTTTAAAAAAATAATTAAAGAAAAAAAATAAATACATAATTAAACATTAGGAATAACGGAAAAATTGAGTTTTGCTGATGGAACCAAAAAAAATAATGATCTGGCTTTCGAGTATCCGTCCAAGAACACTGCCTGCTGCTGCAGCTCCGGTTATAATAGGACTTGCTTTAGCTTTTTATGATGCAAAAATAAATATTTTAATTGCATCATTAACCTTAATTTCTGCTTTATTAATTCAAATAGGTACCAATCTTTCAAATGATTATTTTGATTTTATAAAAGGAGCTGATACTGAAAAAAGAGTTGGTCCTGTAAGATCAACACAGACGGGACTGGTTAAAAAAAATGAGATGCTTTTTGCATTTATATTAACCTTTGTTCTGGCAATGATTTCCGGTATTTTTCTTGTTATCAGGGGTGGCTATCCGGTGGTAATAATTGGAGTTTTTGCAATAATTTTTGGAATTTTGTACACTGCCGGTCCTGCTCCTTTAGGATATATAGGACTGGGCGACATATTTGTTTTTATTTTCTTTGGACTTATTTCTGTAGCCGGTACTTTTTATCTGCAAACTTTAAGAATAAATTCCATTGTTCTTATTGCAAGTACAGCACCGGGACTTCTTTCAACTGCAATCCTGACTGCAAATAATATCAGGGATATAAAAACAGACAGGCAGTCCGGTAAAAGAACTTTGATTGCAAGATTGGGATATAATTTTGGAATTTTTGAATATATGTTTTGTGTAATTACTGCGCATCTAATTCCATTTATATTAGTTTTAATTACAAAATCCCATTATTTTTCTCTTGTATCTGTTTTATCTATTACTATGGCAGTTAAACCGCTAAAATTAATTATTTCAAGACCTGATCAAGATCCAAGGTCTTTAATTCCGGTTTTAGGCATCACCAGTCAGATGCTTTTAATATTTGCCGTCTTATTTTCTATCGGCTGGAATATTAAAGTATAAATTATTTTATATGGAAACAATAACCGAATTTAATATTTATAAATTTGAACTTCCATTAATTTCGCCTGTAAAGATAAAAAATAATATCATTGTCTCAAGATTCGGAGCAATAATAAATATTAAGACTTCATCAGGACTATCAAGTTTTGGAGAAACAGCGCCGCTTCCCTTCTTTCATAAAGAAGTGCTTACTGAAACAGTTTTGCAGCTTAGGGAAATTAAAAAAGCTGTTCTAAAAACCAGGATCAGAAAAACTCCTTATCATGATAAAACTTCTAAAAAAAAATTTCTGGATTTTAATGCCTTACCGGAAGATAATCAGGATCTGCTAAACCTTGCTGTCAATTTCAATAATTATTTTTCAGATAACTTCTTTTTTTTCAATGATATTTTTTCAAATAAAAATATTTTTACTTCAGTAAGATTTGGAGTTGAAATGGCTTTACTAAATTTGTTTTTTTCAACTCCGGAATTTAAAACAAGTTTATTGAAAACTGGAAATGATTGTTTACTTGTTTGTAAACTATTGATGGATTTAAATACAGATCTTGGAAATAATCTTCATGAGATAATCAGAAATAAATACCGGACTGTTAAAATAAAGGTGGCAAGACAACCCCTTGAAACTGAAATTAATAAGATAAAAGCAGTAAAAAAGTTTATTAAAAATAATTCTTCTCATGAAGTAAAAATAAGGCTTGATGCAAATGGCTTATGGAGCTTAAAGGAAGCCATATATTTTGGCAAACAGGTTGGAAGTGATGGAATTGAATATATTGAAGATCCACTAAATAATATAAATCAGTATCCAACATTCTTTACTGAAACCGGAATTCCTGCCGCTCTTGATGAAAAATTAAATGATTTTTTAGCAATGCATGATATAAGTAAAATAAATAACACAGGTTTTGATTATTTAAAAGCATTTATCTTAAAACCTGATTTTATCGGGGGATTTTCGAAAACATCAGAATTAATAGCCCTTACAAAAAAGAAAGGCATCAATTGTGTTTTAAGCAATTCTTTTGGAAGTAATCTGGCAATTTCTTCAATTGCATTATTTGCTTATATGATGAATTTACAAGCTATACCTGCCGGGCTGGATACAATGAGATTTTTTAAAACCAATCTGTTAAAAGAAGATATTAAAATTTCAGATGGAAGTATAAAATTAGCACAGGTGCAAAAAAATATCAGTAATATCAATTTTAATTTGCTGGAGTCTCTCAATTTATGATGTATTTTAAAGCAGATTCAATTTTAACACAAAAATTTAATAAGTCAGGAATAAAAAATAATGAAAAAATTGCAGTTTTAAGCAGTAATTCTGAAGAATATGTGAAACTTCTGATTCATATTTTTAATTTAAATGCAATAGCAGTTCCTTTAAATCCCATGTTTCCCGTTTCAAAGATTCACCAGGTTTTAAATGATATTAACTGTAAAATGGTCATAGTGGATGAAAAATCAAATTATAAGGATGTTTGCGGGATTAAATCAGTTCCTTTGGATTTTTTCATTGATGGTTTAAAGCAAATCAGTTTAAAAAATTTAATTGAAACATTCAATGTTAATAAATTACATGAAAACTTCAACAAATATTTAAGCATAATTTTTACCTCCGGTTCAGAAGGCAGACCAAAAGCTGTTTTACATACTGTTGCCTGTCATTATTTCAGTGCTTCAGGATCAAATGATAATATCCAATTTAAGAAAGACGATTGCTGGCTGATTTTGCTTCCCTTAAATCATGTAAGCGGATTTTCAACAATATTTAAAGCATTAATAAGCAAGGCAGATATTGCTGTTAAACCGCCTGATTTATCTTTATTTGAAATCATAAAAAAATATAAGGCAACACATTTATCTCTGATTCCTTCACAACTTTCGGAATTGATTAATAGTCCGGCCGGTGTGAAGGTTTTAAAAAAAATGAAAGCAATACTGATTGGGGGAGCTCCTGCTTCGCCGCGATTAATTGAAGAATCTTCTGGACTTAAGCTTCCGATTTACAAATCCTATGGATCCACAGAAATGGCATCACAAATAACCTGTACTTTAAAGGATGATACCTTAAGACATCTGAAAACCTCAGGGAAATTGTTAAAATACAGAGAGATTAAAACAGATGTAAATGGTGAGATACTGGTTAAAGGCAAAACATTATTTAAAGGTTATATTAAAAAAGATGCCAGCGGAAAAGAAATTTTAAATATGCCGTTTGATGAAGAAGGATGGTTTAAAACAAGTGATAAGGGTTATATTGACAATGAAGGTTACCTTCATGTATACGGCAGGAAGGATTTTATGTTTTTTTATAAAGGAGAAAATATTTTTCCTGAAGAAATTGAAAATCATTTAAAAGAACTTAGTGGAATTGAAGATGCTATAGTGGTCTCTGTGTGCAAAGATATGGAAGGTCAGGTTCCGGTAGCATTTATTAAAAGCAAAGATAACTACCAGATTGATTTTGAATCAATAAGGAAATCTTTACAAAAAAATATTGAATCTTTCAAAATTCCTGTTTTATACCTGAAATGGCCAGAAGACGAAAAAATAACTTTACATAAACCAGACCGAAAAAAATTTAAAAAAATAGCAGAGCAATTAATTACAGATTTAAAGCTTTCAGGATAATCAGAAATTTTTCAGGTATCCTTACAGGTTTATAATCTTTTGCTGAGATCATAACATGAACAGTTTTAACATTAGCAGCTTTTTTGCCGCTTTCATTTAAAAAATCATAATTAAGCTTATATGAGCTTTTTCCAATATTATCCGGTTTAAGCTGAATTTCTATTTTATCTTCAAGACGGATTGGTTTAATATAATCAGCTTCGGTATGAACAACAGGTATAAGAAATTTTCCCTCATTGATAATTTTCGATATGCTGAAATCTGTTTTTTCAAGAAATTCCTCATAACATTCATAAGCAAGATTAAATAAATTGCTGTAAAAAATTAAACCTGCAGCATCTGTATGAAATAATCTGATTTTAGTTTTATAAATATACATTTTTTTTATATCCCCTTTGTTAACTGGCAATTGAACCTGTTTAATTTAATTTATTTTAAATTTTATTGTTTAGAAATTCCATTAAAAGTAGTATAAATTTTAATTTATCTATTAAAAAATAATGAAGCAGCAGTTTTATCACTGCTGCTGTTGCGGTCATAATTTACAAAGGATATAATTTAAATGGAAATTGATTAAGGTGCTATTTCCTTTATTTTATCTCCCAAATCCCTGCCGTATTCATCAAGTCATTAATTTCTATCGTATTGCAAGATAGGTTATAATTTATTGGTTATTACTCAAAAAGTAACCATGATAGCTTTATGAAATTAGAAAGATTACTTAATTACAGCCTATATTTTGCAATAAGTATTTTTGCTATAACTTTTACTATTGCCAGCCCTATAATTATTGAAATCGGGGGGAGTATTTCCCATGAAGTTTCAAATATGGGTTTGCTTCTGACATTATTTTCTTCTGGTTTTGTTGCGGGTTCTTTTTTAACAGGGTTGCTTTCAAGATTTATGCCTAAAACCATTGTTTTAAATATAAGCATGGTATTTCAATGGTTATTTCTAATTATATTTCCATTCCCAAAGTCTTTTATCTTAATGCTTATTATATATTTTATTATTGGTATGAGTGGGGGACTGGTTGAAACTCTTGTAAGCTTGATACTACCTGAAATAAATAATAAAAAGCAGGCAGGTTATTATCTGAATATATCACAGATCTTTTTTGGTGTCGGCGCTTTTGTTGGCCCTTATATCAGCTCAATTATTGTAAAGGTAGGTTTAAACTGGAAAATATCATATTATATTCTTGCAATGCTATCCTTTATGAGTTTTTTTATTTTTTCAATTCTTAGAATAAAATGTAAATCTTCAATTGAATTACATACATTGAAAACTGAAATTATAGGAAACAGAGATCAAACAAAAAGATTAGAATTTTCTGCTATTACCATAAAACTATTACTTTTATTTTCTTTTATGATGCTTATGTATACTGCGTCAGAAGATGGTCTAAATGCCTGGATTCCAACTTTTTTTAGATTGGAAAGAGGATTTTCAACATATCAAGCATCACAGATACTTTCTTTTTACTGGCTGTCAATTGCTGCCGGTAGAATTCTTATAAGTTTTCTGGTTAGGAAAGTAAACCTAATGAAACTCACAATTATTATTAGCATTTTAGGTTTCTTATCCACATTTGCTGGTATAACAGTCGAGAATAAATATTTAAATTTGATATTTT
>JAMDDL010000005.1 GCA_023488645.1 Actinomycetota bacterium
ATTATGAAACAAAGAAGTATAAATTAAGCATAAAATTTGTAGAAATTGCAAATCAGGTTATTCAAAACCTGGATATAATCAGTGGTGCAAAAAAATATATTGATGAATTAAATAATATTACTAAAGAGACTATCCATCTTGCAAAATTAATTGGAAATGAAGTTGTTTATGTAGATAAAAGGGAAAGTTTAAGTCCAATAAGATTATATTCTCAGATAGGTAAGAATGCTCCTTGGCATTGTACGGGTGTAGGAAAAGTAATACTTGCTTTTCAATCTATAGAGTTTCAGGAAAGAATTATTAATTCATATGATTTTTGTAAATATACTGGTAATACTATCACAAATAAGGAAGATTTCATGAAAGAGTTGAATAAAATAAAGGAGTTGGGCTATGCTACAGACAGAGAAGAGCATCAAAAAAATGTAGGCTGCATTGCTGCTCCGATATATGATCATACTCAAAATGTTGTGGCATCCATGAGTGTTACTTTTATTTTTGGTATAGAAAATCTGGACAAGCAGCTTGAAAAATATAAAGATCTGATTTTGAAAAACAGCATGCTTATATCTCAAAAATTAGGCTATAAGTATTAATTTCAGGAATGATTGCAGTTATTGGTTAAAATCGGTTAATAAAATCCTATTTTTTTAATTAAACCTTATTTAATTATTATGTAAGCTTATTAATACCAATTAAAAATTTAAATACAACTTTTCTGACATTGATAGGATTGTTTATGCTAATACCAGGTCTATGTATATCTTCAGGAAAAAATATTGCATAATGGTTCTGGCTTAATGTAATGAAGCATTCATTATCGATACTGTCAAAAAATTCAATATCTTTTTCGGGATTATATTCCGAATAGGCTTTCTTAATATTTGAATAATCTGCAAATCCAATTTTCTCTTTACCATAAATAATATATTGCAAATCCAAATATTTTCTGTGAGCTTCAGCCGGTTTTTCTTTTATGTTTGTTGTTGTCTGATAAGATGAAAGTATGTAATAAAAATTTTTACCTTCTATTTCAAAAATATTATCCGGCAGACTAGGAAAATTCAAACTTTCAATAAGATTGAATGCTTTTAATATTCTTTTATCCTCAAGGTAATTTAGTTGAGTACACATCTTTGAAAACTTTCCTGTTATCAATTTCAGCCCCGACATATTCTAATGTTTTTAAAAAATTTCCTGATACCTGATAATATTATTTCTGGAAATTACTTACAATTTCCTGAGTTATCAGATGGATAATTCCTTCAATATCTTTATTGGTTTGTTTAGTTATTCCATTGGCTGAAGAATTTTCACAGTCGCTTTCGCAACCTTTGCAGTTGATGCAGCCGATATATTTATTATTTGAATGGATTAACTCTTTAGCCTGATAACTAAAACTATCTGGTTTACTATAACCTTTAAAACTGTCATCATACAGAAGAGATTCTCCCGGGAAATAAACAGATAAAAGCTCTCTCATTATTGACTCAAGCTTTTTTTTGGTTTGCACCATATTTTCCATAAGTCTGGTGTTAAAGTGCATTTTTGGAGGTCCCATCTTAATTCCCCTTACATCCAGTGCTTCCTTAAAACCTTGCGGAAAATTTATACTTTTCATAACTCTTATAAGTTCCAGTATTGCTATCTGTAATTTAAGTGCGATGTCAAGTCTTCCTGCCTTGAAATTTTTATAGATTGCAATCATAAATTCAGGCAATATGCATGCTGTTGCAACCATGCAGCCATCCCCGCCTGCTGCCAGTGCAGCAAATAATATTTCTTCAGCACCAACAAGTACTTTAAATTCAGGTTTAACTCTTCTTGTCATATCAATGAGGTTCATTACGTTTACCATATTCCCGGAAGAATCCTTTATTCCGACAATATTAGGAAGACTGCATAAATTTGCTGCAATTTCCGGAGTAATTTCATTTGCAAAAAATGGAATATTATAAAGAAATATCGGTATATCTACTGAAAGTGCTACTTTTTTTAGATGGCCTTCAACTATCTCGTTTATATTTTTAAAAAAGTATGGGCCATGCAGAACTACTCCCGAACATCCCTTTTCTCTTGCATAATCAGCAATCTCAATAGATTTTTGATAGCATGTTGCACCAGTTCCCGGAATTATATCAACTCTGCCTATTGCAGCATCCATAACTATATCTATTAAATACTTTCTTTCATCCATATCAAGGTGTACATATTCACCGCATGATGAAACTGGAAATATTCCATCTATTTCCTTTTCAATTAAAAAATTTACCATTTTTACTACTTCCTTTTCTGCAATTCTACCCTTGTCATCAAAAGGGGTTAGCATTGCAACAATTACACCTTCCGGGATATGCATTTTTACTCCTGTTAATTAAAGATTGTTAAAAATAAAATTTATATTTAGCGCAAATTAACTAAAAAACTAAATTTAAATATTAATTATAAACTTCTTAAAAAGATATATAAAATTTCAGTTTAAATTTTAAAAGCAATCTTGTGAATTGTAACGCATTTTATCATTAAACTATAAAAAAAATTTTAAAAACTGGACAAACTTTCTAAAAATATATATCATTATCCATAATATGAACTCCAATTTCACAATATGAAATATGCAACTAGAGTAAAATTTTATTTTATATTCATGATTTTGTAAATAATTTAATTTAATTTTTTAATTTTTAGTCTGAGAATATTTTAAGTTAAAACTAAAGGATTTATAAAAAATGAGTTCAAATATGACTTCAAGGAATTTATGACTCCAAATTATAAATAGATGATAAGCTTTTTAAAATCAAAAGGGTTTAAAAATTTTATTGTTGATACTGATGCATTAATGTCAAACAAACCTCCGGTAATTTTATTAGATGTTGCAGATAATATAGGTGAAGGAACGTCTGGTGACGGAACTGAGTTACTAAGAGAATTACTTAAAAAAAATGCAGATGGCGCGGTATTGAAGGAAGTAATTGCATGGAAAACAGGAATCAATATTAAGACTGGAGAAATTATATATGTTGATACCCCGGGGTTATGTAATGCAGACTTGAGTTCTTTTAATTATAAAAATATAAACGGACCTGTATATCCGTTGGATGATTTTGAATTGGATTTGAAAAAATTGATAACCGTTTTTTGATAATGAGGCCAGCAAGTTAAGGCTTTAATATGATTAGAAGGTGAATTTAATAAATTTTTAGCTTGGAAAGGTTTAAAGTTAATGAAGATTAGGGAAATGAATTTAGAAACCTTTAAGTTTATGAAGGAAGAATTTTATTCAGGTGTAATTTCTGACATACTTGATGATTTTGGATTAAGAAATCAGCATTTAGATCCTTCAATAAAACCGGTAAATTCTCAATTAAAAGTTGCAGGGAAAGCCATGACCATGTTATCAGTAGACACTTATAATATTCCTGAGAGACCTTATGAGATGGAATTACAAGCTCTTGATGAACTTAAAGAAGGTCAGGTGGTTGTAGTAACTTCAAATTTTTCTAAAAGAACAGGTTTTTGGGGAGAATTACTTACTACATTAGCTATGCGCAGAGGATGTAACGGAGCTGTTATGGATGCTTACACAAGAGATACTGCAAAAATTTTAAAATTAGGATTTCCATTATTTGTTACAGGTTACTCACCTGTTGATTCAAAAGGCCGCAGTGAAGTTATTTCATATAATTGCCATATTGAATTAAGCGGGGTCCCGGTTGATCCAGGAGATATAGTTTTTGGTGATATTGACGGAATTATAATAATTCCAAAAGATATCGCAGTTGAAGTTGTGAATAAGGTATATGAAAAGATTCACAGTGAAAATAAGGTTAGGGAGGAATTGTTACAAGGTAAAAGTATTACAGAAGTCTATAATAAATATAAAATATTATAATTTATTAAATTAAAATTCTGAAAGAGAAAAAAATGTCCTTAGAAAATCTATTTACAGTCCCAATTATTTTAATAAGTCCCGAGCCTTAACAACTGATGAACTGGATATGCTTGTTGGATGCTTTATTGATGCGGATGTTATTATAGTTGCAGTAAACCAGGCACCGGAAAAAGAATATATTAAAAAATTAAAAGCTGAAGAGTTTTACATAATTGGCGACTGCAGCAGTGTCGGAAAAATAAAAGATGCCGTTTCAGAAGATGAAAGAGTCGGCAGGTGGATTTAATAATCATACTATATATTTCAAGCAACATGCAGGAGGAATTATGAAGTATTTATTGATGATCCCTGGTCCGGTTGAATCACCGGATGAAGTAATAGAAGCATTTAATGGACAGACCATAGCACATTATGGTAAAGAATTTAGAGATTTATATCTGGAAACTGGTGAAAGGCTGTCAAGAGTACTAGGGTCAAAAACAGTATGGTCTTTCCTTATGCCAGGTTCGGGATCAACCGCACTTGAAACTATAGGAGCTACATTTTGCAATTCAAGAAATTGTTTAATCATAAATAATGGTCATTTCGGTGAAAGACTTTATGATGTTGCTACCAGATATTCTTCAAATGTAGATCAGGTTCTTTTTGAAGTAGGGCAGTCAGTAGATCTTAAAACTGTGGAAAATCAGTTAAAGAAAAAGAAATATGACCTTGTATGGATGGTTCATGTTGACACAAGTGTTGGAATACTTAATCCAATAAAAGAAGTTGCCTCACTTGCTAAAAAATATGATTGTGAATTTTTCACTGATGCCATTGCAAGTTCTGCCATAGAAGAAATAAAGATGGATAAGTGGGGCATTGATGGCATTGCAACATCGTCACAGAAAGGCTTTTCCTGCCCTGCAGGATTAGGTTTATTAACAATAAGCGAAAGACTTATTAAAACTATAAAATCATTGCCAGCGCCTAAGTCATGGTATTCTGATTTAAAAGTCTGGATAGATTATTATCATGATTGGAATGACTGGCACCCTTATCCTGTTACTTTACCTACAAATACTGTAAAGGCTCTAGCAAAAAGCCTTGAAATTCTCGAAACAAAGGGTATTGAAAATAGACTATCCCTCCATAGAAGTGTATCTGGTAAGTTAATTAAATCAATAAGATTATTGGGTCTTGATACATATATTCCTGAAAATCACATCGCACATGGATTAACTGCGGTAAATACTCTGGGAAAATTTTATGCTCCTGATTTTGTTGGGTTTATAAGGGAAAAGTTTTCTATTCAAATTGGCGGTGCGCTTAATGCCAAAATGAAAACTGTAGTTTTCAGGATTGGACATATGAGCGAAAAACAATGCCAGACAAGAAATCTGGTTTCGGTTATAAGCGCACTTGGTGTTTACATGAAATCAAAAAACATGACAGTACCATTAGATGAAGCTATAGCATCTCTTTTATAAAGTTATTCTAAATAATTTTTAAGGGGGGTATTCACTTGACTTCGGTTCACACTATATGAATTAAAATGTAAGGGGTATAAGACCGCACAAACACTATATATAGTAGTTACTTCAGTTAAGTGAATACCCCCTTAATTTTTTATTAATATAGACAAACAAATTAAAAATGTATATCATTATTCATATTATGAACTATAGTTTCATATTATGAAACCAATACTAATTCTTAATTTTATATTCATGTTTTTGTAAATTTAATTTAATAAATTTTAATTACCTTTATCACAGTTTTAAAGGCAGGGGATTTAATTGAAAATAATCGAAAGAATATACATTGTTGGAAGCGAAAATTATGGATCAAGCCATAATTTTGACTGCAATGTTTATTTAATTGATTTTAAAGATGGGTTGATAATGCTTTTTTAACAATAGAACAAAAGAATTACTTTAATTTGTTGGTAACAATATAAGAAATATTATAGAAAATATTAAAATTGAAGGGAGGTGAAGAGGGAAAATATTAAAATACCATTTTCTTTTAGGGAGGTGGACAAAAAGTGTGAAAATTAAAGAGATATGATGTATTTAAAAAAATAATATGGAAATGGAATAAAAAATGAAAAAGATATTTTTGTATATGTTTTTAATGGTTTTAATTTTATCTATAATTTCTAGTTTTTCTCTAATAGGATGCAAAACAAAAGTTGCAGAAACAACAAAAGTTGCAGAAACAACAAAAGTTGCAGAAACAACAGCTGCTGCAAAAAAATTTACAGTTGGCTATGATATTTACTGGGAGGGAAATTCATGGTCCTTACAAATGGCAGAAGAATTTAAGTGGACCATAGAATCTAAATATAAAGATATTGTCGGTCAAGCTTATTACACAAGTTCCAATGGTGATATTGCAAAAAACGTTAGTAATTTTGAGGATTTAGTGGCAAAAAAGTGTGATATTATTTTTATTACACCGCTAACCCCTGATAATCTTATCTCTCAAGTTGACGCAGCAATGGCAGAGGGCATAAAAGTTGTAATTTTTGGTGCTGGTTATGCTGGGAAAAATTACACTGCTTATGTGAATGCAGATGATTTTGCAAAAGGTAAAAGTTCTGCTGAGTGGCTAGTAAAAACATTAAATGGTAAAGGCGATATAGTAATGATAAACGGTATTGCTGGAAATCAGGCCGCTATTGACAGCAATAATGGTGCATTATCAGTTTTTGATAAAGAACCCGGTATTAAAGTTTTAGATATTGGATACTCTGATTGGGATCCTGGTAAGACTAAGACAATTACCCAAGATTTTCTGCAGGCATACCCTGATTTAGATGGAATATGGTTATTTAATGAGCCAAGAAGTAGTACAGAAGTATTTTTAGAAATGGGCTTACCTTTTGTACCAATAAATTGGGAAGCGGAAAATGGTGCACTACGTTTATGGAAAGAAAACATAAATAAAGGTTTGGTTGCAGAAGCTTGTTCAAAACCACAGTATTTAAGTGCAATTGCCTGTGATGTTGGTATGGCAGCTTTAACGGGTAAGACTTTTGAAAAAGATACTATAGTTCCTAATCCAATAGATACTGCAGCGGATCTGGATAAAATTATTAAGCCTGATTTATCAGATAAAGTGTGGGTACACACCACCATTCCTGATGAAAAGCTTAAAGAAATATTTCCTAAATAATAGTAAAATAGGTATAGGTAGTTGCAGATCATTGTGTCTACCTATACCTTCTGCCTAAAGATAAAAACTACCAATAGAATTGGAAAGATCCTTTAGAGAAGTAAGAATAAGAGTAAGGCATATAGGCTGCTTTAAAAATAATAACAGTGTAAACAGAATAAATATTTGAAATAATATCAGGATTTAATAAAAACTGGAAAGTAAAACTTTTAAAAGAATTTATACAAAAAAATTGACATAATCGAATATTTATTATGCATATTAAAGTATTCAAATTAAAAATCAACTTTAAACAAACCTATAAGCCAGTTTTTTATACTTATTTAATTCTTTCTATTATTTCTACAATTTTTCTGGTTTTTTTCCCTATTTTTAGAAGCGAGAAGAATATTTCAAATCTTCTAGTTCAAATAGCACCCCTGGCAATAGTAGCAATAGGTCAGGCAATTGTAATTATTGGCGGTGGAGTAGATCTCTCTGTTGGCGCTGTTATATCAGTTACTTCAGTTATTGCTGCAAATTTTATGGGTGATTCTATTTTAGCAACATTAATTACATTAATTTGCATATTTGCATGTGCTGTTTTTATAGGATATTTAAATGGTTTAATCTGTAATGAAACTCATATACCTCCATTAATAGTAACATTAAGCACGGCAAGTATAATCCAGGGGTTTATTTTGTTGTACAGAGAAACTCCAGGAGGTTCAATTCCAAAATTTTTTAGTAATTTTATTTTATATAAGTTTGGCATAATATCAACGCCAATAATAATGGTGATCATACTTAATATTCTTTTTATCTATATTATGAGTAGGAGTGCTTTTGGTTTATATACTTATTCGGTTGGAGGAAATGAAGAATATGCACGTATGGTGGGTATTAATATCAAAAAAGTAAGAATTGGAAATTATATTATTTCTGCAGTTCTTTCAAGTATGGCTGGTTTAATATTGACATGCAGAATAGGTTCCGGCTCTTCACTGTTAGGAGCACCATTTGTATTAGATTCAATTACTGCCGTGATTATCGGTGGAGTTACTTTTGCAGGAGGTCTGGGGTTTGTTAGTGGAGCATTGGGAGGTGCATGTATTATTGCAATGTTGAGTAATGCTTTAAATATAAGCGGAGTATCACCTTTTTATCAATATATTGTAAAGGGCGCATTATTAATCATAGCTATGATGGCAAGCTCTAAAAGAAAATTGTAAATTTTAAAAATTAGATAAGCATTAAAAATAAATTAAATTCAAACAACAAAAATAAACTGAATATGAAAAGCATGCTTAATAAAGTTTTCCAAAGGGGTGGGGTCTATATTTCTTTGATATTATTATTAATTATTTCTGGAATAATTTCCCCCAGCACTGTTACCCCGATGCATTTATTGAGAATTCTTAGGGTTGCGTCTATTTTAGGAATAATGAGCATCGGCCAGACATTATTGATAATTTCAAAAGGTATAGATCTTTCTGTAGGTGCTCATGCAACTTTGATAATGGTTATAATAAGTGGAATTACACTTGGAAATCCAAAATATACTTTCTTAGTAATAATAATCTGTCTGCTTGCAGGTTTGTTAATAGGATTTATTAATGGATTATTGGTAGTTAAATTTAATATAGAACCTTTAGTAGGATCCTTAGGTGTCTCGACTTTAATAACTGGTGTTTACTATATATACACTAAAGGATTCGCTGCAGGAGTTGCACCACCATTTATTCATTATGTAGGGACCGGGACTGTTTTTGGTTTCCTGCCAGTTTCATTGATTATATGGACAATACTTTCAGGCATTGTAATTTTTATTCTAAAAAGAACTATTTTTGGGCGTTATATTTATGCCTGTGGAGCCAATCCGGAGGCTGCATTTACTGCAGGAATAAAAGTCAGTAATGTTAGAATTCTAATATATATGGTAAGTGGCTTGCTAACAGCTATTTCTGGTTTAGTATTAGCAGGTTTTTTAAATTCGCCAACTTTAGTAGCAGGTTCAAGTTATCCGTTAGATTCAATTGCAGCAGTAATAATTGGTGGTACAACTTTTGCTGGAGGTAAGGGTAATATTGGCGGAACTGTTGCTGGTTCAGTGGTTATTGTATTTTTAGCAAGTTTTTTAACTATTATCGGCCTCGGCCAGGCAGGAAAATTTATTTTTCAAGGATTAATAATATTAGTATTGGTTTTTATTTATACAGGTAGAAAAAAATAATACAGAAATGAATAACCAGAAAATTCTTAAAGTTATTAACGTATCTAAAACATTTATTGGTGTAAAAGCCTTAACTAATGTTTCTATGAATTTATTAAAAGGTGAAGTACATGCTTTGGTTGGTGAAAACGGAGCAGGAAAATCGACTCTTAGTAAAATAATATGCGGTGCTTATGGGTATGATAACGGGGAAATTATTTATAAAAATAAGTCTTTACCAAGAGAAAACCCGAAGAAAATACAAGATCTGGGTATTTTTATGATACCACAAGATTTGGGGCTAATTCCTAATATTACTGCCATGCAGAATATTTTTCTTGGAAGGGAATCAAGAAAATTAGGTATTATTGATTTAAAATATTGCAGGGAAATGTGTCAGAAAATATTAGACGATATGGGCGTCAAATTAGATTTAGATGTTGAGGTAAATAAATTACCAATAGAACAGCAACAATTTGTTGCGATAGCAAGAGTTTTATCAGCTAAAGCAGAACTTATCATTTTAGACGAGCCCACGTCAACGCTTTCAGAAAGCGAGGTTAATAATTTATTTAGAATAATCAGGAATTTAAAAAAGAGGGGTATCACCATCGTATATATCTCACATCGGCTTGAGGAAATATTTCAAATTGCCGATCGGGTTACAGTCCTTAAGGATGGATTTTTTATCAAGACAAGTGAAATAAGCAAGACAAATAAAAATGAAGTAGTAAGGGATATGGTTGGAAGATCTCTATCGAATGTTTTTCCACCAAAGCGAAAAGAAAAAATAGGTAAATACATAATGAGATTAGAAAACGTTTCTGTTCCTAATAAGCTCTATAATTTAAATTTAGACATTATAGCAGGAGAGGTATTAGGAATTGGAGGGTTAGTTGGTATGGGACAAACAGCTCTTATTAATTCTATTTTTGGAAAAGAAAGAATTAGCAATGGAACTATTATTTTTAAAGATAATAAGTTGAGCAAATTAACTCCATCCAAGGCAATATCTGAAGGAATTAATTTTATATCAAGCGACAGGAGAGGGGAGATGCTCTTTATGTGCCGTTCTATTCAGGAGAATATCTCGATAGCAACCCTAAAATACCGGCAAAAATCCGGAATAATCGATTTGAAATCTGAGTTAAAGGCAGTTAATGATCAAATAGATGAATATAAAATAGTAAGTAGCGGTAAAAATCAAGAAGTACAGTTCTTAAGTGGTGGAAATCAACAAAAAACTATTCTCGCCCGATGGTTAATACGAAAACCTGAAGTACTTTTGCTTAATGAGCCAACACAAGGTATAGATGTTGGAACAAAAGAATATATTTACAAAAAAATAAGGGAACTGGCAAACGAAGGATTGGCAGTAATTATTATTTTTAGCGATATGATGGAACTTTTAGGTATGTGTGATCGTATTGTAGTAATGTATGAAGGTAAAATAAGTAAAATATTCTCTGACGCAGAAGCAACTGAAGAAAAAATAATGGAAGCAGCAAGCACTATTAAAATAGATTAGTAAGGAGAAAAAAATGGCTTTAGATAATTTATTTACTCCCATAAATCTTGGCAGTGTTGAAATATTAAATCGTTGTGTCATGGCTCCAATGGCAGTTAATATGTTTAGCCCTGACGATACATGGTCAAAAAAAACAATAAGATATTTTGAAGAGAGGGCTATTGGGGGTACAGGTCTAATTATAACTTCATTTACGCGTGTTCATGATAAGCTGGCAATAGGCCCATCACCAATTATTGGAATTTACGATGATCGTCTAATCCCTTCACATGAGGAACTTGTGAGAAAGGTACACCGTCATGGGTCAAAAATATTTTTGCAAATTGCTTTACATGGATGTAAATTCGGGGGGCTTGAAGGACCTTCAGCAATTTATAGCCTTAATTATAAATTCAAACCCAGAGAACTTACTACGCAAGAGCTTGACTTTCTTGTAGAAACTTTTATAGAAGGTGCAAATAGGGGCTATAGAGCGGGATATGATGGAATAGAAGTTCATGGCGGGTATAGTTATTTGATAGGTGCAATGATTTCACCAGCCTTAAACAAACGAACTGATAAATATGGGGACTCTTTTGAAGGGCGAATGAAGTTTCCTGCTGATATTATTAAAGGAATTATGAAGGAGCATCCTGGTTTGCCGGTAGGATTTAAGTTTAGTGCTTATGAATGGCTGCCAGGGGGTGTTGATATTACTCTTGGTAAGGAAATAGCGAAGTATATTGCAAATCTTGGCGTGGCTTTTTTAGATGTAGCAAGCTCTTCATCAACTACAACGCTTGTCAGCAGCCCCTATTCTCATGTGCCACCAGTTTATGTTCCGAGGAACACCCTTTTACCTTTAGCAGAAGGGATTAAAGAGGTTTGTCCAAATACCCCTGTTATAGCAAATGGTGCTATTTCAGTACCTGAAGAAGCAAATGAAGCTATTGCTGAAGGTAAATGCGACATGGTAGCTCTCGGTCGTGCATTAATTGCTGATCCGCATTGGCCAAATAAAGCAAAAGCAGGAAAACCGGTAACCCCTTGTATAAGATGTAACATATGTCATCATCAACTCTGGCTGGGAACACCTTTATGCTGTTCAATGAATCCTAATGTTTTACATGAAGCCGAGCAGGATCTTTCAGTTCCAGGACGTAAAAAAAAGGTAATGGTTATTGGAGCTGGTCCTGCAGGTATGCGCTGCGCCATTACTGCCTCAAAAAGGGGGCATGATGTAACATTATATGAAAAGATGCCTTATATTGGCGGTATGATGTATCCCGGCAGCCGTCCTAAATTTAAAGAAGATGTTGCAAGAGCCTTGTACTTGTTTAAGACCGAAATTGAACAAAGCAATATTACTTTAAAATTAAACACAACAGTAACTCCTGAAATGGTTGAAAAGGAAGCACCTGATGCAATTGTTATTGCCACCGGTGCAGATCCCATAATGCCGGATGTTCCTGGAATTGAAAAACCCCATGTTGATTCGGCAGTTAATATTCTGAGTGATATTTCTAAATATAAAGGCAGTAAAGCAGTGGTTATCGGAGGTGGAGATGTTGGCTGTGAAACTGCCTGCTATCTTGCTGATAATGGATTTAAGGTAACTCTTGTAGAAATATTAGATAAAATTCTTGAAGAAAATGATATAACTGAAATTAAGCTGCGTTTGACTGATCTTCTAAAAGAAAAAAATGTTGAAATAATGACTGAAACAAAGCTGAACAAAATAATTGATGAAGGCGTTGAAGTAATTGTTCCTTATGATAAACAACAGGGTTTAATTGAAAGCGGCAGACAGTTTGGACTCGAAGCTGATGTTGTAGCTATAGCGATTAATTCAAAAGCCAATAATGATTTTATTAATATGCTTACAATGAAAGCTGAAGAATTCCATATTATAGGTGATTGTGTTAATACCGGACGTATTCGGGAGGCTGTTGAGTCTGGAGAACGCATAGGTAGATTACTGTAAAGTAGCTGATTAATATTAATAATACCGGGTTAAGGCAAATTAATTAAAATAAATAATTCTTTTATTATTTAAGCTTTATGAAAGAAAAATATGTCAGAATTAAATGAGATAAAAGAGGAATTTAAAATTGAAATAGATAAGATAAGCAAGCGAACCATAGAAATGGCGAATTATTTATTCGATAATCCAGAACTTGGCCTTAAGGAATATAAGTCAAAGGATTATCTAATAAGAGAACTTTTAAATAATGGTTTTGAGGTTGAAGAAGGTGTAGGCGGGTTAGACACATCATTTAGGGCAGAATACAGCTTTAAAAGTCCCGGACCTACAATTGCTTTTATAGCAGAATATGATGCATTGAATAACCTGGGACATGCCTGTCATCATCATTTAATTGGATCTGGTTCAGTAAATACTGCCATTGCATTAGGCAAGTTAGGAAACAGGCTTTGCGGAAAAATTGTTTGCGTGGGTACTCCTGCAGAAGAAATTATGGATGCAAAAGGTATAATGATAAAAAATGGAGCATTTAAGGGAATCGATGTTTCATTAATGTTTCATGGAGGTTCGAGAAATAACAATAAATTGATTATTTTGGCTGTAGATGTGTTGGAGTTTTCATATAAGGGTAAAGCAGCTCATGCCGCAGCAGCCCCTCATGAAGGAATAAATGCATTAGATGCAGTGATATTATTATTTAATTCTGTCAATGCGTTGAGACAACAGTTAAAAGAAGATGTGAAAATTCATGGAAATGTAGTTAAAGGCGGAGATGCAGTAAATATTATTCCAGAGATTGCTTCAGCAAGAATTGGTATAAGGGCGCAAAAAAGGCAATATTTAAATGAAGTTGTAGAAAAAGTTAAAAATTGTGCAAAAGGTGCTTCACTTCAGACAGGCGCAGAACTTACAATATCTGTTTTTGAAGATCCTGGGAGTGATTTACTTAAAAATTCTTACTTAAATAAAGAATATGAAGAAAATTTCACATCTCTTGGTATCAAACTGGATGATGATCCGTTCCTGCTTGGATCTACAGATATAGGAAACTTGAGCTACTATATGCCAGCAATTCATCCAATGGTTAAAACTGCAGAAAATTGTGCACTGCATACTGTTGAATGTCTAAATTATGGGAAAACAGGATTAGCATATAATGGTATGCTGGCAGGGATGAAATCAATTGGAATGACAGGCATAAAAGTCTTAATAGATTCGGAATTTTTAAAAAATATTAAGAAAGAGTTTACTGAGCAAAAAACCTGTAAATGATTAATTATGACATTATTTTAATGATTAGCAGGAATCAAAATTATTAATAATATTATTAAAGAAAGGATTGAAACCATGGATTTATCCGGTATTCCCATTATTGATGTTCATACTCATCCATTTGATCCTGCCAAAGATGACGCTGATTTCAGAACTCATTTTATAATGTCCCTGTGGAGCCCTCCGGCTTCAGTTTATACAAATACAATAGTTGTCCGTAAATTAATTAGAGAGTTGGCAAAGTTAATAGGTGCACCACTTGGTTCTAGCCAGGATGAAATTGCTGATCTTAGAAATAAACTTTACAAATCTGATTCCAAAGCTTATACCCAGAGGTTAATGAGGTCAACAAATATAAAAACCATGCTTGTTGATACAGGTTTTCCACATGAAGAATTTACAGGCTATAGTGTTGATTTAAAGGTTTTTTCTGATTTAGTTCAATGTAAGATTTATCCTATTTTTAGAATGGATACAAGCATATTTAAAATTTTTAAAAGCATGCCAGCAACCTTTGAAGAAGCATTTGATATAACAGAGAAAGATTTTGAAAAAGCAATCAAGTTTGATAAGGTGATAGCTTTTAAATCAATAATTGCTTACCAGACAGGTTTGGAAATATTCAAGCATACAGATAAAGAAGCAAGTGAAGCTTATAACAGATTTAAGAAGAATAAAAATACAGCAGATGAAAAAATATTGAGAGATTATTTCTGTGTAATGGGTCTAAGAAAAGCCAAGGAAAATAATCTGCCAATGCAATTCCATACTGGTCTTGGATCTGCTCCAGATCTTGATTTAAGAGTTGCTAACCCAATTTTAATGCAGTATCTTCTTGCAGACGAGGAAATAAGAGATATAAAAGTAATACTTACTCATAGCGGATATCCATTTACAACAGAAACTGGATATATGACAAGCATATATCCCAATGTTTACTGTGATGTTACTGCTATAAATTCTTATTATGGAATTGCAGGCAAAAAAGCAATTTTGGAGCTTTTTGAATTTGCACCTGCAAACAGAATTATGTTTGGAACCGATGGAGCACTTATTCCTGAAACATACTGGTTTGGCTACACACAAGGTGTAAAAGTTTTGGGTGATGCGCTTGAAGAGATGGTTACAAGTGACTGGATTACTGCAGGTGAAGCAATAGAGTTTGCAGAAAAAATATTATATAAGAATGCCGAGGAAATATATAAAATCCCAGGAAACAAATAAAATACAATAATAATATTAGTGAAAAGAGATAGCAATGGATTTAAATCAATTATTTAGTCCTATTAAGCTTGGCAGTGTTGAAATATCAAACCGCTGTGTTATGGCGCCGATGGGTGCTGGAATATACAGTCCTGATGATACCTGGCCAAAGAGAACCATAAGATATTTTGAGGAAAGAGCTATTGGTGGTGCAGGATTATTAATATCATCAAATACTCGTGTTCATAACAAGCTTGCAGCAGGTCCTTTTCCTTTAATTGGAATTTATGATGATAGATTAATAAGTTCCCATGAGGAGCTTGTAAAGAGAGTGCATAAATACGGTTCCAAAATATTTCTCCAAATTGCATTATTTGGATGTAAATTTGGAGGAACTGAAGGACCTTCATCAATCTATAGTTTGAATTATAATATCAAACCCAGAGAACTTACCACAAAAGAGCTTGATTTTCTAGTAGAAGCTTTCATAAAAGCAGCAGAGCGTGGTATAAAAGCCGGCTATGATGGAATAGAAGTTCATGGTGGTTATGATTATTTAATAGGTGCAATGATTTCACCAGCCTTGAACAAGCGTACAGATAAATATGGCGGTTCTTTTAATGGACGAATGAAGTTTCCTGCTGATATTATTAAAGGTATTATGAAAGAGTACCCTGGTTATCCTGTAGGGCTTAAGTTTAGCGCTTATGAATGGCTGCCAGGGGGTGTTGATATTGCTCTTGGTAAGGAAATAGCGAAGTATATTGCAAATCTTGGCGTTGCTTTTTTAGATGTAGCTAGCTCTTCATCAACAACAACTCTTGTCAGCAGCCCATATTCTCATGTGCCACCAATTTATGTTCCAAGAAACACCCTTTTATCATTAGCCGAAGGAGTCAAAAAAGTTTGTCCAAATACCCCTGTTATAGCCAATGGAGCAATTACAGTTCCCCGGGAAGCCAATAGTGCAATTGCTGAGGGTAAATGTGATATGGTAGTTCTAGGCCGTGCATTAATAGCTGATCCGCATTGGCCAAATAAAGCAAAAGCAGGAAAACCTGTTACCCCTTGTATAAGATGTAATGTTTGCCACCACCAGCTTTGGCTTGGTACGCCATTATGCTGCTCAATGAATCCTTATGTTTTGCATGAAGCCGAACAGGAGCTTTCAG
>JAMDDL010000146.1 GCA_023488645.1 Actinomycetota bacterium
TTGAAAACTTCATTAAAATTAATCCATTAATTTTATTAACATGTTTGCCTTTAATTCTTCTATAGTCAGATACGGTTCCTGGTCTTCAATTGGTTTATTAACAGATAATTTTGGTAAAGCTTGGAAATCTCTGTCTATTTTTATTTCCAGCAGCATAGGTTGCATATTTGAAAACAATTTTTTTAAAGATTCTTCTACTTCATTGATTTTATTAATCTTATAAGATGTTATTTTGTAAGCTTCAGCAATTCTCATGAAATCTGGTGCACTGTAGCCAATAATAGTTGATTGAAATCTGGAATTAAAATATTGCTGTTGAAACTGCCTTACCATTCCATAACAAGAATTATTCAAAATAATTATTTTTATAGGCAAATTATGATGATAAACTGTTTGCAATTCTTGTATATTTAATTGAAAACCACCATCACCTGAAATAACTATAATGAGTTTTTTATTTTTTTTAGAGAACGAAGCACCAATTCCCAATGCTAAAGCTGAACCCATTGAGCCCATACCACCCTGTGTTAAAAATCTTTGATTTGCTTTTAATTTTAGACTCTGAGCTGCCCACATTTGTGTTTGCCCAACATCTGCACAAATTATTGAATCTCTTGGTAAAAATAATGATAATAGATCCATAAAATAATTTGGGTTTATTTTTTTCTTCTTTAATACAGTAAATGAAGGGTATTTTATTTTATATGTGTCTATTCTTCCTTTCCATTCTTCAATATCAGGAATATTTTTTTTATATAACTTCTTAGCAATTAAATTTAAGAATTTTTTTATATCACAATTTATCGCTACATCTGCTTTTATTTTATTACTTAACTCATTAGGATCTATATCTACATGAATAATTTTGGCAGATCGTGCAAAAGAATCAGGATTTGTTCCTGTTTGTCTAGTATCAAACCTTGTGCCCAGTGCAATTATTAAATCTGTATTTGCTATTGCCAAATTGGCATATCTGTTACCGTATGTTCCAATCATCCCTACAAAGTTTGAATTCTCATGGTTAAACGCATCTAGACCCATCAAAGTTGTTACAACAGGAAAATTTAATTTATCCTCTAATTCATTAAATTCTTTAACAGCTCCAGATAATCTTAAGCCCCCACCAATAAGAAAAACAGGCCTTTTAGAATCTTGGATTAATTTTACTACCCTATCAATTTGATCATTAAAAGTGTAAATTTTTTCATTTTTAATTGAATAATTAAATGACTCTATTTCATTTATATTTATATCTTTTCTTTGTATATCCAGTGGTATATCAAGTAATACTGGTCCAGGTCTTCCATCTTTTGCAATAAATATGGCTTTTTCCAGATAATATCTTATTTTTTGTGGTTCGGTTACTAATTTGGCATACTTAACTATAGGCTTGACAATACTAACAATATCTGTTTCCTGAAAACCATTTTGTCTTATTTGCTTATCGAATTTAAATTCATAAGTATTCACTTGACCCGTAATAAATAAACAAGGAATAGAATCAAAATAGCAGCTTCCAATTCCAGTAATCAAGTTAGTTGCCCCTGGGCCACTAGTAGCTAAAGCAACACCAAAATTACCACACACTCTGGAATAACCCTCAGCAGCAAAAGCAGCTGCCTGTTCATGATGCATTGATATTGTTTTAATATGTTTATTATTATATAAAGAATCAATTATATGAGCTAATGATCCTCCTACAACTTCAAAAATATAATTTATGTTTTTTTTCAAAAGAAAGTCTACAATATAATCTGATAATTTCATAATATTTCAAAGATATTTCTAAATAATATTTATTTATATATTCTACTTACTTCTTGCCCACTAAAATATACATCAACAATTATGTAATTTCCATTTCTCTGATTAATTAATTTCCGGTGAATAACTGACTTAAAAATATAAATTAAGAAAAACTTAAGCACAGTTTAGATAAAAAAATCAATAAAAATTAAGTTATTCACCAAGAACTAATTAATATTTCTTAAAAAATCATCAAAAATTCTAATGATATAATTAATTTTACTGATATTTATTCCAGGGTAAACACCTATCCAAAATAAATTATCCATTACTAAATCGGTATTTTTCAAATTGCCATAAATTCTATAATTAATATCTTTATAAGCAGGTTGTTTTGTTAAATTTCCGCCAAACAACATTCTTGTAGAAATATTATTATTTTCTAAATAATTAACAATTTTGTCTCTACTAAAGGGTGCTTCCTTTTTTACAAGAATTGGAAAACCAAACCAACTCACGTCAGATTCTTTACCCCAATTTGGCAAAATAAAATATTTTTCATACTCTTTTAAATATTCAAAAATTACCTGAAAATTTCTTTTTCTTAATTCAATAAATCCAGATAATTTTTTTAATTGTTCAACTCCTATTGCCGCCTGCATATCTGTCAATTTTAAATTATAACCGATATGAGAATAAACATATTTATGATCATATCCATACGGCAAATTTCCAAAAACCTGAGTAAATCTTTTACCGCAAGTATCATCATGACCTGGCTCACACCAGCAATCCCTCCCCCAATCACGAAAAGAATTAATAATTTTCTTTAATTCCAGATAATCTGTACAAACTGCACCACCTTCACCCATTGTAATATGATGGGCAGGATAAAAACTAAACGTTGAAATATGACCAAAAGTACCAGTATATTTATTATTATATTTGGAACCAAGTGCATCACAATTATCTTCTATAAACCAAAGACTATATTTTTTAATTATTTTCATAATCTTATTCAAGTTAGCAGGATTACCTAGTGTATGGGGTATAAAAATAACTTTAGTTTTTTCAGTTATTGCATTTTCAATTTCATCAACTTTTATATTGTAACCCCCCAATTCTACATCAATAAATACTGGTATCAAATTATTTTGAATAATTGGATTTAAGGTTGTTGGAAAACCGCATGCTATAGTAATAACTTCATCTCCTGGTTTTACTTTTTTATCACCAAGTTTAGTGGATGTTAAAGAAGAAAGTGCGAGTAAGTTTGCAGATGAACCGGAATTAGTAAGACTACAAAATTTTAAACCTAAAAAATTAGCAAAATCTTTTTCAAATCTTTCAGCAAATCTTCCAGTTGTTAGCCAGAACTCAAGTGCAGAATCTATAAGACTTATTAATTCTTTA
>JAMDDL010000154.1 GCA_023488645.1 Actinomycetota bacterium
TTTTTTATCAGTTATAAACACTCAAATCACTATTATCCAGATCATATATTTTATAGCTTATATCCTGATCAACATCCGGTTTTTCGCTTCCATCCCATGTATAATTAAACCCGTCAAAATAATAGCTGTACCAGTCCATTGTTACACTTTTGTGAAGGAAACTGGAACCTCTCTCCATTACAAGATTTAAATAAAGCTTACGCGGCATAAAACTATCTTCCGAAGTCACATCAACAGGAATCCAGCCATAGCCCGGCAGTTTTATCTCTACCCATGCATGCCCTGAACTAAGAGTTTTGTCTGCCCTTGAAATAATTGCCTCTACCGGAACTCCTGCCGCTATTCTTGATGGAATTTTTGAAGCTCTTAAAAGCGCGATATACAGTATCGCATAATCTGCGCACACTCCCTTACCAATATCGAGTACTTCTGAAGCATAATAAAAATTATAATTCTTATCCTTTGCTCTTTCATAATCATATTCCAACTTGTTTATTACAAAACCATACAATTTTTTAGCAATTATCAGCGGGTCTTTTTCATTTCCCGCAACTTTTTTTGCAGCATTTATAATCACCTCATTATCAGAATCAATAAACAAATCTTCTGTTGTATACATTTTTAAATCCGGGTCATTTTCATCATAAAAATACTGGTTGGATTTTATTTTTTTCAAGCTTAATTCAGGCATTTCCACTGTGCATTTTAAACTTGAGGAAAATGATTTTCCTAGCTCAAGAGAATTATATTTAAAATGCAGAATTTTGTTGAAATCATTATCAAAAAAGATTTCCTGGTTTTCAGAGTTTGAATTTAAATTAATTATTTCCTGAAATGGAAAATAGTTTTGAGGAGCTTTAGTAAAACATTCAAGATTTTTAAGCACAAAGGTGCTGTTATTTGTGATTTCTGTAATAACCTCAACTGTAAATTCATGATTTTTTATTAAATTTACAGGGATATTGCTTGAGATAATTTTTATTCTGATTTTTTCTGAATCTTTAAGTTCTCCATCTGAAACATTAAGAGTTATTTCATATTCTCCGGTTTTTAAAAATACAATTGAAAGCTTGTCATTTGAAGGAGTATAAGATTTAACAAAATTATAATCAGGCCCCCTAATATCCCAATTGTAGTTTAAATCATCACCATCAGAGTCAATCGAGGAAAGACCTGAAAAATATGCAGGATTATTAACAGAAAAAGTGTAAATATTTGAGATATTATCATAATTGACTGCATCTCCGGAAATTTCAATATTTGCATCAGGCTTGCTGTTCCTGCTTTCCCCGCCAGTCTGGCTGGTGGAACTTTCAGTATTTTCCAGTTTAAATATTTTCAGCCCTTCAAATCCGTCAGCAAGATAACCATAACTTCCTGAAACTTCTATATCATAAGTTGACCCTTTTGTCTTCAGTAATTCTGCTATTTTTGGGAGCTTTTTATCTTTAACATCAATTATGCTAAAACCTCCTTCCAGATTGGAGACAAAAAGGTAATCATCTTTATAGTCAATTTCCCATGCTCCCCCTTTGATCTGACAATTCCCCAAAGGCACAGGAGCTTTTTTATCTTTCAAGTCAATAATCTGGATTGAGCTGTCATGATACTTTTTAGTTTCAGAGTCATATCTGTTATTTGAAAGATAAGCATAATTTTCATCAGCATATAATCCCCATGATTCTGTTGGTACTTCACAACTTCCTGAAATTTTAAGGCTCTTCTTATCTTTAACATCTATTATCATAAAATAACTTTTGCTTTTTAAATCTTTTAAACTGAGGCTTGTATCAGTGATTGCCTCATATACAAGTAAATTTATAAAAGCATAATCTCCGGCAGCCCATACTGCATTTGCCGAACCGTCAAGTTGAAATGAACCGGCGGAATATGGCTTGCTCTTATTGCTGACATCAACCACTTGAAAGATACTTGTGCTTTTTTTCTCATTTACCGAAACAATGGTAAGAAAAACATAATCATCTTTAACAAACATTCCATGAACCGATTTATCTGTTCCGGTACTTTGACCACCCCAGTCACCTATGACTTTTGGCTGTTTTTTGTTCTTTATATCTACAATTTTAAATCCGTAATCAACCTTCAATTCCTTGCTTTTGATATCATATTTTGAATAAGAAATATATACGTAGTCCTTTTCAATAAATACAATATTTGCGGCATCTATCCCGCTGCACTTCCCCTGGACTTCAGGATTTTTTCTGTCTTTTATATCCACTACATACAGATATCCAAGGTCATTTGTTACATATAAATAATCTCCTGAAATTTTAAGGTCAATTGCCTGGCCTGAAATTTTTAAAGTTGAGATAATGCTTGATTTTGGATTTTGCAAAACTGTATTTTGCGATTCTTCAATTAATTGCTGGTCGCCTGAAGTTAAAGAAGTTTCGTTTAAAGCAGCTTTACCGTCATTTACAGCATCTGTTTTGCAGGAAATTACAGTTAAAATCAGTAAAGCCATTAAAACTGCTGCAAATATTTTTTTAAAATTTTTCATAAAGATATCATAGATTATAATCTGAACAGTGTTTGATTAAATAAATTTATAAGTTGATTTATCTCTTTTTACAATTCTTAAAATAATTATCCTTTTATCTTTATCATAAATATCGTAGATTATCCTGTAAGAAGAAAACCTTACCCTAAAAGTGATACTGAAACCTTTTACTTTTCTGACTCCATAAGGTCTTGGATTTGTTGATAATTCGTCAATTACATCTACAAGATCATTAAAGTTTTTTAATTTGCTTTCTAAATCTTTAAGATCTCTTTCAGCAGCGGGAGATATTTCAATACTATATTCTTCCATCGGCATCTGTTATAAATTTCTTTTTAGTTCTTCCCAGGATTTAGTACCGCTGGATTCTACTTCTTCCTGACTGCTTTTTATAAGTGGTGATAGCTCTAAATCTTCCTGGCTTTCAATCCATTCAACAACTGCTTCAGAAACTATATCGCTTGCGTTCATATTTCTTTTAGCTGCTTCGACTTTTAAATGTGTATAGGTATTTTCATCCTTGAAAACAACTGTCATCCTCTTGCTCATTATAATTCTCCTTTATACATACAGACATATATACGCCTTTATGTATATTATAAAATAATGAATTTTTTTTCAAGCGATTTTTT
>JAMDDL010000190.1 GCA_023488645.1 Actinomycetota bacterium
GACGCCACCAGATTTATCAATATATCTTGAAATATCAATCCCTATTTTCATAGTTTTAAACCTTCAATTAATTTATTAAAACCTTTAATTCTTTGATCCCATAAATAATTATTTTCAGCTTTTTTGTATCCTTCTTTGCCCATTTTTTGTGCAAGTTCCTTATTTTGCACCAGCTTTAAAATGTATCCTGCAATCATCTCATAATCACCAAACGGCACAAAAAAGCCATTTATTCCTTCATCAATTACTTCCATTACCCCGCCGCAATAAGCTGCAATTACTGGTTTTTCATGAAGCCAGGCTTCCACATATACAAGCCCGAATGAGTCCGATTTTGAAGGCATTACAAATACTTCGCATCCTTCAATCGCATTATTTTTATCTTCCTCACTTGCATAATTTAAAATTATGGTATTTTCAAAAACGTAACTTTTTTGAGAAATCAGGTACTGTTCAAATTCAGCAAGTATCTGCCCTATAAGAACCAGTTTTATATCAAAACCCTTTTCCCATAATATTTTCATGGCTTCTACTGTATGATGAGATCCCTTATCATGAGTTTGAGTTGAAATCTGTAAAACATAAGGAGAATTAATATTATATTTTTCCTTAAATTTTTCTGAACCAATACTATCACTAATATTATTATACATAGCTTGTTTGTAATTATTTGTGTTGGAATTATCTAAGGTATAATTAACTACTTTAAGGTTTTCTGATTCAGAATTATCTGTTTTATAATTATCTGCATTAGAATTATTTAAATTAACAACATCTGCAACATCTATTTTCTTATCAATTCCTATTCCGCTTACTTTTATTTTTGCCGGGTTAATGCCATTTGCTGTAAGTTTTTCTTTTTCATAATTTGTAATAGTTAATATATAATCACAATTTTTTAAAAGATATTTTCCTTTCTCATTAAAAAATAAATCAAAATTTTCATCTGAATTCGGTTCACCAAAATGAACAAGCGGCACAAGAATAAAAGGAATTTTTTTAACCTTTGCATAAAGATATGCAGGATAAATCAAGTAATAATGCGGAAAAACCCCTGCAATTACAAAATTAAACCTTTTAGACATAAAAAATGTGATAAAAAACATATAAATATAATATCCGGGAACAAAAATATATGGACTGCCAATTAAAAATTTTATAGCTTTTCCTGGAAATTTTGATAAAAACTTAAGGCATGCATTTTTATTTGGAAGATGAGATATTTTAAATCTTCTTATAGTTATATTCTTTCCGATTTTTGCCGTGCTTTCTTTTATATATTTCTTTTCAGGGTAATAAAAGTAATCATTATCCCAAACGTTAGTAGTAAATACATCCACACGGCAGTCTTTTTCATCCAGAACTTGCGCCCATTTAAGAAACTGCCTTTCTGAACCGCCAAGAAACGGCCAGAATCTGTGAAGTACCATAAGACATCTCTTACCTGCAACGTTATTTAAATCCTGCGTTGATTTCTTTGTCTGTTTTACAGAGCTTTTTTCTTCCATAATTTATAACTCCGCCAGTTCCCTTCTTAAATACTGGGAATCTTCACTTAGCAGTGCAACCTCAATAACAAACAAGTCATTAAAATTTTTTACATATTCATTAAAAACAATATTATTCATCTTCTCCATATTTCCTTCAAGGTAGGCATCATCTTTATAAACTGGCTCATTTTTATCGTTTAAAAAATCACTATTAAATGTAAAAATTACACTAATTTCTTTTTGCCCTTTTAATATCTCACATGGAATTTCTATAACAGCAGTATGCATCCTTTCCTGAAGTTTTAAATTAAAATTATTGCCTTCAATAATTACAAATAAATCCTGCTCCTTTTTATCATAAAGAAAATACTGCAACTGAAAATAATACTTGTAATTATCACCCCTGTAAGGATTTTCAAGAACCAGATCAGCATAATTAAAGAAAAATCTCCCTCTCGGATATCCCTTTGTTATAAGGCTTTTCCAGCCTCTTCCAATCCCCCTGTCATTAATTCCCATGATAATTCTGTTTGTTTTTCCTCCATATTTTTCAAATCTGTTCCATAACATATCAAGATATTGCATTGGTATATATTTTCTGCCTGAGTTTGTGGTGGTAGTACTTACCATTGCCCACATCTTCCTGGCTTTTTCTATTCTAAGCTTATCCCTGTTATCTTTTTTAATTAATCTCTTGCCAAGTATTAAAGGTAGTTTTGCCAAAAATATAAGATAAATATAAAATTCCCTGAAAAAATTTATAAAATCATATCTGACGAGCAAATCCTTCATAACAAAACCGAACTCATATTTTGTAATTTCAGGAATTATTTTTACAAGAAATCCAATCGGGTAATTACGCAGTATAAAAATAAAACGGGCTCTTTTAAGATAAAAATGTTTCTTTAATGACATTACTCCGCTTGAAGCAGAAAATTTGTGATAAACAAGAGCTTCTTTTACATAATCAACAGTGTAATCTGAAAACTTCCAAGTCCTGAAACAAAAATCTATATCCTCATAATACATAAAATATTTACTTTCAAAAAAACCTACGGCGTCAAAAACACCTTTTTTTATAAGTGCAGCACCTCCTGAAACCGACAATACTTCACCGCTTTCTGTGTGGCACTCTTCATCAATTTCAAAAAAGTCCCTATCCCATCCACTTCCAAAATAATTAACAAGCCCGCCAGTGCTATTGATATATTTTGGCCAGTAATAAATAAGCATCTTGCCTGCAAGTATCCCGCAATCAGGCTTCTTCTCCCCATAACTTATTAAATTCTCAAGCCATTTTTCATCAAGACGTAAATCGTTATTAAGTATCCCAAAGTAATCAATATTGCCATATTTTTTAAGAGCATATCTGACAGCTTTGTTAAATGCATCACCATATCCTTTATTGCGCCAGTTAATTAAAACTTCACATTGTGGATAATTTTCTTTAATAAAAGAAACACTTCCATCTTTTGAATTATTATCAACTACAAGTACGCTAAATTCCTTATAGGTCTGGTTGTATATTGAATCAAGGCACTCCCCGATATAATTTATTCCGTTATAATTAATAATTATTAAAAGCACACTGGGCGGCACTTTGGATGCATTAGGATTTTTACTATTGTCATTAACATCAAGAACTTTATTAATGCCAGTATTATTAATATTGCTGCTTATATTTTTAAATTTAGTTGTCATATTTTGTTATTCTTAGTAACCTCATCAGTCTCATTATTCTCATTACTATCAATGATATCATGTATGGTATTGATAGTATTAATATCACAAATATCCTCAATATTATTAAAATTGCTTATTTTTCCTCTTATGAAGTTTATTTTAAATCTTATTTTATGCTTTTAATAAATTAGTTTTAGTTGTTTTAAAAATAAATAATAAATGAAAAATTATATTTGTAGTTATTAGCAGCTTTAAATTTTTTCAATAGCCATTTCTGAATTTAAATCAGCAATACCTTCAGCTTTATTATGTTTAATTACATTTATAGTAAGCATATTATTTACCCAATCACAATAAGTTCTGAAATCTTTATATCCTACAGCGGGAGAAGCATAATAAACCCCACCCATTAAAATAATCTTCTGCCTGAACACTATCCTTACCTTATCTCCGGGTTTGAAAGTTCCAACAGTTATATTATTCAATCTGTTGTTTGTGCCATAAACAGTATTTCCCTTAAAATCAATTATTCTTATTCCAAATATAGGATTTTCTACTTCAGCCTTAAAAACAGCATCAAATTCAATAGTAACCTCATCCCCATATTTACAGTAATCAATTAAATTCCCTTGCTTGTCAAGAAGTCTTATCTCTTCGATTTCAGCATCTCCTGAGCCAAACCTGTTAATGACATTACTGTTTGCGCCAAGATTGGTCATGGCAAGCCTGTCAATATCTTCGCCGCTAATTACTTTCCGGTTATTCTCAATAATAGTTTGAAATATCTTCTTTCTTTCCTCCTTTTGCTGCTCATGAGCCCTCTCTATTTCAATATTTTCAACATAAGAACGGTAAGAGCTTACCACTGCAACAGGACCGCCGATTTGTTCAATTCTGCCATTTTTTAAAAATATAACCCTGTTACATAAATCCTGAATGGTGCCCAGATCATGAGAAACAATTATTATAGTTTTACCCTGTTTGATAAAATCATATATCACTTTGTAGCATTTTGCCTGAAAAGCCTGGTCCCCGACAGCCAGCACTTCATCAACAAGCAGTATGTCGGGATTAACATTTATTGCAACAGAAAACCCGAGCCTCATATACATTCCTGAAGAATAATTCTTAACCGGCATATCAATGAATTTTTCAAGCTCAGAAAATTCAACAATCTCATTAAATTTCTTTTCAATATTGCGCCTCTTCATGCCAAGAATAGCAGCATTTATAAAGATATTTTCACGTCCTGTTAAATCAGGATGAAACCCTGCCCCAAGCTCAAGAAGGGCTGAAACAGTTCCGTTAACTTTTACCTCGCCCTTTGTTGGCTGTAAAATCCTTGATATTAATTTTAACAATGTACTTTTACCTGAACCATTAGGACCAATAATTCCAATAGTCTCACCATGATTTACATTAAAAGAAACATCATCAAGAGCAAGAAACTCAATAAACTTAGTTCTTCTTAGATGAATAATTGTTTCTTTAAGGCTTGGGTTTTTTTCGTAATGAATTCTGTACCTTTTTGTAACATTATTAACTTCAACAGCATAATCGCTTATGCTGACATCTTTAACCCTTGTGATTTTATCAGCTACCCCAAACTTTTCGGACTTCTCAAAAATTTCAGACTTTTTATTATAAGTTTGATTATATACCAAGCCTGTTTGTTGTTTCTGTTTGTCTGCCTGCAATTCAGGCTGTCTGATTTTTTCTGCCATATTTATTAATTCTCCTTAAATCTCCTCTGCAAACCTTGGTTCAAGCTTTTTAAATACAAAATAGCCTGTAAAAAATATTAAAAGAATAATTGCAGCGCACGTTACAACCATAAACCAGTTAGGCCAAAGCAGCCCATCCGGATATTTAACATGATAAAACATATTTCTATACATTGAAGTAATTGTTGTCATTGGATTAAACCTTAAAATTACCTGAAATTTTGGCGGAACCATACTCAGAGGATAAATTATCGGCGTTCCGAAAAACCAGATCATTATAAGGATATTTATAAGATGAGATAAATCTCTAAAAAATACATTTAAAGCCGACACCAGAAGTGTCAGCCCTGCAACCAGAAGAAACTCTGCAATAACTAATACAGGAAACCAGTATAAAAATATGTAAAATTTATATCCAAGAATAATAAGCACAATCATTAATGCAGACAGCTCCAGAAAAAAATTAAAAAGATTAGCAAAAACAACAGACAGCGGAATAATTTCCCTCGGGAAATAAATCTTATTTACAAGATTACTGTTTGCGACAATGCAGTTTGCCCCGTAACTTACAGAGTTTGAAAGAAAATTCCATGAAAGAAGCGCACTAATTAAAAAAACTGCATAATCCTTTACTCCAAGCCTCATGACAAATGAAAATACAAATGTATATACCACCATAGTAAGAAGAGGATTAAGCAGCGACCAGAAAAATCCTAAAAATGAACCTCTGTATTTTACCTTAAGTTCTTTTTTTGTCAGGCTGAATATAAGCTCATGATAAGAAAACAAATTCTTAAAATCTGCAATAGCATTAGCGTTAACGTTAGTCTTGATATTAATCTCCCGGCTCTATTAACATAATAATCATAATCCTTAAAACTTTTGTATATTATATCATTTAAAAAAAATTAATTAATAGATAAAAGCACGGTCTTTTAATGATTATTTATTTATTAATACCTTATCTTTTTCCACCAGTTTTCCAGCTGTATACTTATGAATAAGACTTGATATTAAAGTCTGATATGGAATACCCTCTTCAAGTGCTTTTCTCTGAATAGATTCAAGGTCTTTTTGGGATATGCGTATATTTATTCTTCTATTTTTTAGATGAGTTGCCTTAGCATATTCCACATGTTTTTTTATTTCTGCTTCCATATCAGGTATTTCTGTGAACTCATTTTTTTCATAGGAATTTAATATTTCTTTTTCTTCATTACTTAATCTATTTTTCATCTCTTACCTCCAGGTATTTCTTAGTAGCTTTTCGGCTAGGAATAATTGTTTTTAAAAATGAACCCACTAACAGTTCAGCTTTTAAAAACTGGAATAATCTGAAAGAAAAATAATATTACCCATGTCTTTTACCCTGTCCAATAATTTCTTATCAGCAGTAATAAGTTGAATATTAAGTAATTTTGCTAATGATAAATATATGGAATCATAAATTGTAATATTTTTTTCATATCTTAAAACGACTGATTCTTCAAATAATTTTCTGGAAATTCTTATAAATTTTATATCAAGCAGATACAAACTGCCTACAGCTTTTAAAGTTCTATCGCAGTCAAAATTGGGATTATATGATAATGCATTAGAAATCTCAGCAATTAAAATATCAGGGGCAATTAAATAAATCTTTTTATTTAAGTAATCATTTCTTAATAATTCTGCTTTATTTAAATTATTTTCATTTACATCTGAAAACCATTTGATTACGACAGATGCATCTATGATATAAGTTTTAACTACCTCATTTATACAAGAATTCCCTAATTCATCATCCGGATTCACGCCATTTTCTAATTTCAACTACTCCATCCCATCCTTTTGAATATTTTTTCAGCTCATTCTGAATTTTTATTGCCTTTAATATATTTTGTTTCCTTTTCAAATCCGATTTTTGTTTTTCAAATTCATTCTTATAAATTTGAATTGCTTCTCTGATAATTTTACTCCTGTTCTGATTTTGACTTTTACTTAAATAATCCAAATCCTTTAGGGATTCTTCATCCATACTTAAATTAATTCTTAACATTTTTATACCTCTTGTACAAAATTACACACACATTATTTAAGATTATTATATCATTAATATGGTTATTTATACACAATAAATTTGTTTGGAAATTTGTTTGACTTTGAGGTTCGGGAATTTAATGTCTGCAACTAAAACTCTTCCTGTACCTGGGTCACATAGCTTTCTACTTTTAATTCTGTTTGCTCAGCTATAAGATCGAAATGCGAATCTGCATGCAGAAGTATAGCCTTAGATTGAATAGCAGCACTGGCAATCAATATATCTGTATAAGGAATTGTTAACCCCTTTCTCTGGAGATCAAATGCCAGTTGACCTGCTGAACTCCACAACTTTGCATCAGTTGAAATCTCATAAAGTGCATCAAGACGATTTTTCAGGCGATCAAATTCTTCTTTTGTCTTTGTTCCACCCAGGAGTTCGAGTCTAATCATACCTAGTGTAAAAACATTATCTATTTCTAACAGATGGTCTATTCTGCTCTTTAATTTTATAAAAAGATTTTTTCTTAAGGCAAATATCCATGCAGAAGTATCTACAAGAATCATTTATTCTGCCTTTCTTATTTCATTGAGTTTTTCCAGAGTTAAGTCTAAATCAAAAGTACCTAATTCCCTACGCAGAGCTTCTATATTCTTTCTATGTACAAGTTCAATTAAACCTTTCTCGATAACCTCCCTTTTACTTTTAGCATTAGTAACTTCAATTGCAGCTTTGAGGAGTTTGTCATCAATTATTACTGTAGTTTTGCCCATAAATTACTTCCTTTTTATATATAATATATTTATGTATTAATTATACATAAAATTTATACCATGTCAAAAAATTCTAAAGCTAAAATATACTATGATATATTATGGCACAATCATAAATGCTTATAGGACCAACAGTTATTCTATCCAACTTTTTATTCATCTTTTTCTCTCACCAAAAACAAACTTAATTCCATCAATTTAATAAAATATAATTGATTATTTTAATCTTCCCCCAATCAAAATTCATAGTGGTTTACCTTTCTTCCTCGGTCTTGTTCTTCTTCTGTAATACTGTTGCATTTCTTTTTCAGGCAGAAATTCCATTGCTCTTTTAATCAATGCTCTTAGCTCTTTTAAAAAAGGATATCTTGGATTAAACTGATACAGTCTGGTCCTGCCAACCATTGAACTAACTACCACCCCACCGTTCTCCAGACGTTCCAGTTGCTGCTGAATTCCATTTACAGGAATATTAAACATCTTTGACAGGCCTGTAGGATATGCTTTTCCATAAGACTCAAGAGTAAACAAAATTTTTTCTATGGTGCCATTACCTAGTACAGGTTCCAACATATTTTTGCTCCTTTACCATAAATTATGTATATAATACCATAAAATTTGGTAATTTGAAATTTATAAGAATCCGTTTCCTGGATCAACATTAAATAAACAGCCGGAATCGGAGGTTTATAGCACTATGAAGCCAGGTAACGGGATGCCTCTGTTGTTAAAAGTAATTAAAGTTTCGGGTATTTTTCTTTTCTCTGGTGATTCAGATTTATATGAACCTTTGGAGAGGCTAAAAATAAAGGGAAAAAATATTTACATTTTTGGTGTTCGTGGGCAGGTTGCTCATGAGCTTTGGGCTTCATGTTCAAAATATATCAACTTCGGTAAGTGGTATAATGGTCATAAAAAGCGAAAATCCCGATCATAGGATCGGGACCGCGTGTATATGCAAATCTGTTTCAAGTTTGCATATAAAGTATGCCATAAATATAATGCTCATGTCAAAGAAATTAAAAAGATTTTAAGAGCCATTTTAAGTATTTATGGGATTGATCATATAAACTTCGGCAGTGATTGCTAAAACAATTTCCCATATTTGTTTTGAATGGTTTTGAGTCGAATGTACTAAAGGCCATAAAACAAAATGATGCAGTGTGCATCTACTGTTAAACGATGCACACAAAATCAGGATATTTTTGATAAAATATACTGGTTAATAGACACTCCTTCTTCTGCTGATTTTATTGATAAATTCCTGTGAACTTCAGGAGGTATTCGCAATGTCAAATTCCCCTTATATCTTTTTAACCCGAAGGGTTGTGGTATTTCTTCATTTTCTTCCTGCATCCACGCTACTACTTCTTCAACAACTTTTTCAATCTCCTTTAATGCACCTTCAGCTGTATCCCCATGTGCAGCCAGTGACGGAAATTCAAGGCATCTGGCAATATGTAATTGATCTTCTTCTGACCATTCTACCCTATAAGTATATTTTTCAATTATTTTATGATTTTCCATCTTCCACCTCCAATTTTTCCAATGCTTTCAGTACAAGCTTTACCTGATATGGCTTAGCCATCTTTCCTTCTTTTTGTATATTTATTCTAGGATCACCTTTCCACGGCGTTTTAAAAATGTGATGACTACCATTTATTCTCGGGTCCCCAAAATATTTCGTGCATATTTTTAGTAAATCATCAAATTTAACATTTTTCGGATTAGAAAGCTCATCTTTTTCCACATACTGAATGATAGCTTATAAGCTATCATATGTCAATAAAACGTAATATTTAAATACTTGGAAAAAACACTTGAAAGGTAATAGATTTATGATAAGATTTATTAGTGTAATACTTTGTAATAACAAATCACAGGTGATGAATTTGAGTAGAAAAAGTAAAGTATTGAGTCTGTCTGTACCTCCGGAAATAGTCGAAGAATTGAATGAGCTGGCTAAAACTGAAGATAAGAGCAGGAGTGAGATATTTAAGGAGATGTTTAAGACTTACAAAGAGTCTCTTGCTGAAAGAGAATGGAGAGAACTCTTTAGTTTTGGTAAAGAAACAGCAAAAAGATTTAAGATAAAAGATGAAGAAGAACTTTTTAAAATCTTAAATGAAGAAAGGTTTTAAATAGCTTAATGCTGAGGATCGTTTTTGATTCAAATGTATATATCTCTGCTCTTCTTTTTAAAGGCATACCGGCAAAGATTCTTAATATGGCTTTTAAAAATGAAATAATCCTGATCACATCAGGTGAAATAATCACAGAAACAGTAAGAATATTAAGAGAAAAGTTTAAATGGCCTGAACATAATATAGATAAATTTGTGAGGAGGCTGTCTGACATTAGTGTAGATATAAGACCGCAAATTAAGCTTAATGTTATAAAAGAAAGGGAATCGGATAATAGAGTTCTTGAATGTGCTGTTTCTGGAGATGCCAGTTTAATAGTATCTGGTGATAAACATCTTCTAAAACTAAAAAAGTATAAAAACATTCCAATAGTCAGGCCTGTATATTTAACTTATCTGATAAAAGAGGAATAATTACAACTCTATCCTCTCATTATTTAATTTTAATAAGCGGTTTAATAGATTCATTTTATAACCAGGAAGCATATTGGATTGCTTGCAGTATATCATCTTTTTCAAGCTCAGGGTAAGCAGTTAAAATCTCTTCATAAGTCATTCCTGAACCTAAGGGTTTCAAAATAAATGATACTTCAATGCCGTTCTTTTGCAAATGAGCGGAGATTATTGCTGCCATTTCTTTATTTCTCAAAAGCCAATTTCCATGCTGGAATATATTTAATTAACATCCCCTCAACCCGTTCTTCCCCCTCAAAATCAAATGTATATATCGATCCTTCCTTCATTTTATAAAAAGTCAGAGCTTTAATCAGAGATTTTATTTCTCTTTCTCTGGTTTCCGGTCTTTCAATTTCATAACAGCATTGCGCAAGTTCAACTATTTTGCTATTTTTACAAATAATAAAGTCTATATCTATTAATCCATCATATCCGTAATAAATCTGATAATCTTTTTTTAAAAACTCAAGAAAAACAAAATTTTCCAGTTTCTTTCCTTTATTTTCACTAAATCTGAAACTTATTTCATTATATATACCAATATCGGCTATATATATTTTGTCCGGATTATAAATTTGTTTTGAAATAGAGTAGCTGTATTTTGGAATAAAATAAAAAAGAAATGAGTCTTTCAGATAGCTTAAATAGTTTTTTAATGTAGTAACATTCTTAATTCCAACCAGATTGGCTATTTTTTTAATACTAAGATTATTCCCAATGTTTGCGACTAAAAATCCTGCAAGCTCCCTTAAAGAAAATTCATGCTTAATTTTAAATCGCATAATTATGTCTCTAAAAATAATGTTTTGAAAATATTCCTGAAGTAGCGGCCTGTATCCAGTTTTGATAACTTCCGGGAATCCTCCTATATCAAAATAATCACTAAATAAATTTGCTATCTGCACCTTACTGTTTAAATCAAATGAGTCCTGCATTTCAAACTTAAATCCTCTTGCATTGATAAATTCCTTAAATGTAAAAGGATATAAATTTACTGTAATACTCCTGCCGGTAAGAAACGACGAAATTTCAGGGGAAAGCAGTGTTGCATTCGAACCTGATATAATGATTTTATAAGTACTGTCTTCTCTTAACCTGTTTAAAAATTTTTCCCAGTTTTTTACATTTTGTATTTCATCAAAGAATAAATAAATTTTTGATTTTAAATCCGGCTGTTTTAATTCGAGGTAGCTCTCAATCAATAAATTAAAATCATCTTTTTTAAAATCAATTATTCTTTCATCTTCAAAATTTATATATAAATATTGCTTGCCATTAAGTTTTTTTTCATTCTTAATCAGATTCCATATGAGCCTCATTAAATATGATTTACCACATCTTCTAATACCGGAAATTATTACAATTTCCTGTGTTTTAAAAATAAGATCCCTGAAATTCATATTTTCCAGGATATCGCGCTGATAAGCACCTTTAACGTCCAAAAAATATTTTTCCTGGCTTAATATAAGTTCTTTTAATGAATTTTTAGAAAGCATTTAGATTAAAATTTAATATTATAATACTATTATTTAATATAAGCCTGAATATTATAATGGTATTATAATATTATAATGTAAAAACTTCAATACTTTTATTATCCTGAAGATTCCGAAAATTATCCCCAAATCTGATTAGTAAAATATATTATTTTACTAACATAATCAGCTGCAGGAGCCCATCTTGAATTTAAAGTGTTAAGCGAGCTGTCTCCATTAAATTTATGTCCGCCGATATGCCTCGGGTCATAATTTATATTACAGTATGCATTGATATCATTTGGATATACATACCATGCAAGGTGAGCATAATGAGCAATAACTCCAAGCTCCTCAGACGCAAATGTAACCACTGCACCAGGACCTGTAATACCAATACCAGCAAAATTATTCCAGCCAGGTTGTGCAACACCGCCAAATTCCAGACACCCGGTCTCGTGGCACATTTGCGCCCATGCAATATCGGCACGGATATTGAATGCCTGCCCCCACTTTATATATAGATCAGCCAGTCTTCTTGCTCTATCAATTTGACTTGAACCCCTTATAATAAAAGGTCTTAAAAGTTGATCAACACTTACCGGTACATATCCAACAATATTAGTTCCGCCTGAAACTGAGCCACCTGCAACAGCTGTACCTGAAGATTGACCTGTCCCGCCAGATGTAATATTTATTGTTAAAGTAGCATATTTCCACCCGATTTCAGGATTATTAGCATAAATATATATTGTGTGCTGTCCCTGAGTAAGTCTTGATGAATCAACCTTTATTTTAAAACCGCAACTTGTTATATTGCCATTCCCGAATGCAGCTGCAACATCAGGCCTTGCAATTCCATAATTTGCAACACCTATCATATTTTGGGGTCCATTTGCAGGACCATCATAAACATGAACCATATTTATTCCTGTTCCTGAACCTGAATTTTTATCAGCAGCCCATCCTGAAATTTCAAAACCTCCCCCTACTGATGAATTAGCATAAGGAGAATCGATATTTATAAGTATAAGCTTGGTACCTGAAACATTTATACTTTGAGTTGCTGCACTGCCGCCTGATGAATTTCCTGTATCAGTACTGGCTTGAGTAATTCCTGCAACCTGTGACGAGCTGCCTCCTGAACTGCCACCTACATTTATATTAACAGTTGCCCATTTCCATCCTTGTGAGTAATTATATGCATAAACATATAAAGTATGAGAACCATTTGAAAGTTTGCTTAAATTAATTTGTGCACTAAAACCGCTATTTGCAAAATTTGCCTTGCCATAATAAGCAGCAACATCAGGTCTTGCTATTCCATAAGTTGCAGCAGTTAAAAAATTCTTCTCACCATTTGCAGGTCCGTCATAAATATGTATTGCTGTTATTCCAGTTGAATTAGTGGAAGAAGTCTCAATTGCCCAGCCAGCTAAGGTAAATGCTCCATTTACAGACTGGTTTGCTTTAGGCGAGTCTATATTTATAAGGACTTTACCGCTTCCTGAACTTTGTGAACTTTGATTTGTTTCAGGATTTGCTCCACTTATGCCTGCAACTTTAACAAACTGTTGAGCTGAGCCACTTGATGATGAAGTAGATGTTGCAGTAATATTTGCCTGGCTTACTGATGACGTTCCACCAATATTTATCTGAACTACCCCGTATTGCCAGCCTAAATAATAATTATTTGCATAAACATATATATTATGAGGGCCTGCTGATAGCTTTGACACATCAAAATCAGCTATAAAGCCGCTATTAATAAATCCTGCTCTTCCACCAAGACTGTTTGCAACATCAGGCCTTGGCAGCCCGTAAGTTGCCTGTCCGATAAAGTTTGCCTGTCCGTTTGCAGGTCCGTCATATACATGGATTGCAGTTATTCCCGTAGAGTTTTGAGCACTTGTCTCCAGCGCCCATCCTTCAATCTTAAGTCTTCCATTTATGCTGGTGTTATTCTTTGGTGTATCTATATTAATTAAAACCCTTTTAGTTCCAGAGCTTGCATAACTTCTATCAGCATTAACACCAGCCGCTGCAGAAGTTTGCTGGGTATTTTGAGTTGTCGTCTGTGTTTGAGTTTGTGTTTGTGCCTGGGTCTGTGCCTGTGTCTGTGTCTGAGCAGGTGCACTTCCATCATTTACTACATTTATAACAACAGTAGTATATCTCCATCCGACAGCTTCATTATTAGCATAAATATGAAGTACATGAGTACCTTTAGCAAGACTAGCGGTATTAATTGCAAGTTTAAATCCTGAAGGAGTTAAATTGCCTTTTCCGAATGCGGCAGCAACATCAGGTCTTGCAATTCCAAGAGTTGCCTGTCCGATAAAGTTTGCCTGACCGTTAGCTGGCCCGTCATAAACATGAACAGCACTAATACCAGTTGTAACTGTTGCACTTTTATCAATTGCCCAGCCTTCAAGATTTATAACCCCACCAACAGTCTGATTATTTGCAGGTGTATCAACATTTATTAAAACGTCTCCTGTAAGTTTTTCTCCAGCAGCAGTTGTTGCTGCAGTTCCGCTAACACCTGCGCTATTTACATAAGCATGAATTCCATTTGCTATTCCCTGTGCAGCTCTGTTCTGATAATCATCAGTACTCAGCATCTGAGCTTCCTCAGGATTTGATAAAAACCCGCACTCCACAAGGGCCGCTGGCATTGTTGTATATTTTATAACTACAAATTCTGCTGATCGTAGTACTCTTCCCGGCCTTCCTGTTGCCTGTACTACCGCATTATGAATTGATGTTGCAAGCTGACTTGAACCGCCCGCCGGATTGGAAGCACTCCAGTAAGTTTCAATTCCCTGAATAGCAGGATTTAGTGAAGAGTTACAATGGACTGAAACAAAAAGATTTGCCCCACTGGCATTAGCCATATTTACAATATCCTGCATGCTCATTCCACTGTCATTTGTCCTTCTCATTATTACCCTATACCCACTACCTTCAAGGATACCTTTTAATTTTAAAGAAATGCTTAAATCAATATCTTTTTCACGAAATCCATTCTGGATACATCCTGCATCACTACCCCCATGTCCAGGATCAATAAATACAGTTACCTGTCCCGCATTTATAGTATTTCCTTTTAAATTAAAAAATAAGAAAGAAAATGAAAGTACAAAAAGTAAAATAATGCAAATTGTTATCTTATTGTAATTTATCTTATAGTGCTTACAATGCTTTTGTCTTGTTTCTTTTTGTTTTATTTCCATTTTCTATTATCCTTTTCTTTAAAATCTTAAAAATTAAAAAATTATTTTATAAAATTTATATTTTTAAAAATTTATTAAAAATTTATAAATTCATGTTAAAAATTTAATTTGTAACTTAACTGATTAGCTTGTAATTAATTAATTGCTTATAAATTATTAACTAATCAGCCTTAAATTAATTAAATTAGCTACCCGTTGGCTAATCATAATTTCGTATTAATTTTTCAGTAATTAATTTTTCTGAATATAACTTTCATCTCTAAAAATTGGGACACTTATATCTGCTTCTCCTATCGCAGTTCCTTTTTTGCCATCAATATAAAAAGTTACCGTATTTATTTCTTTAAATTCAGTTAAAGTATTTACAATTGAATGAACAAGTAATATATCCATCAGATCACTTTTAAATCTGTCATCAATAATATTTTTAGACAAGTCAAGATCAATATTCCCGCTTTTTACTGTTAATTTATTAATCTTAGTAGTCTCAGGAACAAGCCTGACAAGTCCAGGATTAATTGGGGGTTTCATTAATTCTAAAAAAGCTTCAAGATATTTATGAGAACTTCCAACTATTCTTTCTTCACCAACAAGTGCACTGCCATCAGCATTAGCATAATATACTTTTACAGTTATACCTGCTTCTGTAGTTTCTGTTGCGGATTCAGATGAAGAACTAATTTCAGTTGAGGAAGTTGACTCATTATTTGCAGATTCAATAGTACTGGAAGTTTGCGTAGTTGATCCATTGCTTCCATTTATTTGTGCAGATTCGCTGCTGCTACTTTTCGAAGAATTTGCACTACTTGTATCCCCCACATCAATTTTTGATGATGAAGTAGCAATAAATGGACCGCAACCTGAAAAAGATAAGGAGATTATAAGCAAAGAAATAATAACACTAAAGAATAGAATATTTTTTAAACAATATTTTGTGGAATACTTTTTAAAGCAAAACTTTGAAGTTTTTGCTATTATTTTTCTTTCCATTATTTCTATTATTTTGTTATGTTAAATTGCTACAAAATTAAATTACTATGAAATTTCTTATTATTGCTATAAAATTTGCTATAAAAACTTGCTACATATTCTATATAAAATTAAAAAATAAATGAAAGAAAATCAAAAATAATAACCCGAATTTAAATAAATAACTCAAAATTAGATACTTTAGCTTCTATTTTTTATATAATTGCATAAATAATTATATATGTCAACAAATTCATCTAAAAAAATCAAA
>JAMDDL010000080.1 GCA_023488645.1 Actinomycetota bacterium
TAATAAAAATAAAATCTGCTATATTTAACATTAAAAATAAAAAAATGATATAATCTTGAATTGCTTTAATGATAATTATCCTGTCATATTTTTACTTAAAATAATTTTAGTTTTAATTGCTTGGAGGAAGTATAAGAGTTGTAAACCCCAAGTTTTAATAGAATCATATAAATAAAATATATGCAAGGTGGTAAAAATGTTTTCAAAAAAAGATTTGGATTCTGCGGGCGCCGGTAACAAAACTTTAACCATCATCGGAGAAGGAGTTGTCATAGAAGGAAACCTTTATTCTCCAGGTACCACCAGAATAGATGGTGTGGTTCATGGAGAAATCATTGCAGAAAAGGAAATAATAATTGGTAAGGAAGGAAAAGTTGAAGCAAATGTAAGGACAAAAGATGCTACAATTGCCGGGAGTTTTACAGGCAATATGATTGCTTCGGGAGAGGTTGAAATCACTTCAAGCGGGAAATTTTCAGGAAATCTTACACAAAAGGATGCCCTTTTAACTATAGAAAAGGGTGGAATTTTCAAGGGAGAAAGTACAATTTCGGAAGATGAAAAAATATTTGAAATAAAAAACGAAGATAAAAAATCTGCAATCCTTAATTCTCAGAAAAGCCCTGCTCTGGAATTTCAATAAAAATCAAGTTAATTTGCATATCACAATTGTGAGATAAATTTTACCAAATTGATGATTATATTGATATTTTAGGAGAAAACTGCAGTTCTCATACTAAAATTTGAATTTGATGTTATATTCTTTTTAATATATCTTTTCGGTTTAAAATACTAAAACTTATTTCTTGCCTAAACTGCCGTAATATAAAAATACAAGAAATATTATTACAAAATAAATTACTGTTGCTACAACAATCATAGCCCATACAATACCGTTTGGAACAGCTATTATATAATGCCTGAAAATATATTTTACAAGTATCAGTACCGGAAATAAAAATACTGTTGAAACAATACTTAAAATAAGAGGATTTTTAACTCTTGGATTTAATGCCATTCCCTTGATTCCTGTCACTAAATTACTAAATATAAATATTATAAATAAAAATGCATAAAATTAAAAAAATATAATAAAATTCTTATTTTACAGAAGAAATTTTAAGTTTAAATTTATTTTATGCTTAAAATATTTGTTTTATAGTTCCAGGGTATCTTCTTCTTTTTCCTGCAGGGTTTTTACTGATTCTTCTACTTCAAATTCATCTGCAGGTCTTTCTGCTTTATATCCTGCCATGTCCTTATATTCAATTTCGTTTAATGTTTCAAGCTCTTGCTCATTTTTTTTTTCCACATCAACATTTGAGATTCTCGTAACATTTCCGCTGAATATGCCGCCTTTTTCAATTATAAGAGAATCAGTTTTTATATTTCCGTTAACCTTGCCGCTTTGAGTAATCTGAACATTGCCAGTTGCTTCCATGTTTCCTTCATAAACACCATTTACAGTTGCATCAATGGTTTTAACATCAGCATTCACATAGCCTGACTGCTGAATTATGAGCTGACCGTCAACAACAAGTTCTCCATGGATTTCGCAGTCAATCTCTATTGACTTTGAAATTACAAGTTTTCCTTCAATCTTTGCGGAATCTCCCTTAATAGTTAAAAGAGTTTTCCCCTGATCCGTACTATAATCCGTATCCGGACTACCTGAACCCATGCTTGAAAAAATATTGCCCCCCAAGCTCATTTATTCCTCCTTTGACAATTAGATATTAACTTTCTTTTATATAATGCTTTCTTTAATTAAAATCTGTATAGATAATTATAAATAATTTTAATATATATATCTTTTTTTAATTAAAAATATTATAAACCATTTATATAAAATTAGTTAAATAAAATTTAAATATTTTAATAATTTAATAAAATTAATTACATTTCTTCAAACTGGCATTTTTCTGCCCCGCATTCAGGACAAATCCAATCTTCATTAAGATCTTCAAATTTTTTAAGCGGCACTATGCCATTATCAGGATCTCCGGTCTTCGGATCATAAATATATCCGCATACGGTGCATTCCCATCTTTTCATTTAAAATTTCTCCCCTCTTTTTCTTTTATTAACCCGCATTTTATTTAAAAATAATTATATCTAAAAATTTCTGTTATTAATATGTATGCGGATTATAAGTGAAAAATAAAAAAGGAGAGAGGATTTCTGAATTGGACGCCTGCATTATCTCTCTACTCCTGTAATAAATTATTATACCTTATTTTTATAAATTTATACTACAATTTTTATAAATTTTTTATTAATTTTTTTATTAAAGCTTATATTTTAATGTTTTTAACAACCTATCTTGAATTCTATGATATCTCCTTCTTTAACAATATAATCAGCGCCTTCAAATCTTATCTTGCCTGTATTTTTTGCTTCAGACCAGCCTCCAAGCCGTACAAATTCATCATAATCTATTGTTGCAGCTTTTATAAAATTTCTGGAAAAATCGGTATGTATAACTGCTGCTGCTTCCCTTGCACTTACCCCCCCAGTAATTGTCCATGCCCTTGTTTCCTTGCGGCCAGTCGTTAAAAATGATATCAGCCCGAGTGTCTTATAAGCCAGCTTTATAAGCCTGTTTAAGCCGGGTTCTGCCAGTCCGGACTGCTTAAGATATTCCTTCTGCTCCTCATCATCCAATACTGCAAGCTCTGCTTCCAGTTTAGCGCAAATCGGAACAACTGGATTAAAGGGGAAATCCTCAAGCTTGTTTTCAATACCGGAAATCTGCTGTTCACTTATATTTGCCACATAAATAATCGGTTTCATTGTAAGAAGACAAAGCTCCCCTGCGGCTTTTCTTTGTTCCTCACTTAGGACCACATTAATTGCCAGTTTACCCTTATATAATTCTTTTTTTAAAATCTGAACAGCTTCCCATAATATTAAATCCTCCTTCAAAGGTTTTCCTTTTGGTGCACTTTTTTTCTCCAGAGTCTGCAAGTCTGCCAAAATCAGTTCCGTATTTATAAGTTCCACGTCTGATACCGGCTTAATTTCAGGATTTATGTGTGCTATACTGTCATCTTCAAAGAACCGCACAACATGACATATCGCATTAACTTCCCTTATATTTGCAAGAAACTGATTTCCAAGGCCTTCCCCTTTTGA
>JAMDDL010000204.1 GCA_023488645.1 Actinomycetota bacterium
AATATACTAAACATAATTTTGCCAATAATTAAAGGTGAGAAAAATACTTTTTATAATTTATTGAAAACCGGAAGAAAATACCTTATTTTAAAGGGGAATTAGAGGTTTTTAAGGTGAGAAGAATTTTTATTCTTCAGAGCTGTAAATTGGGGAAAAAAAATTATTAAATAATTACCATTATATTTATAATAAGATTTATAAATGTATAATATTTTTGATTCGCTTAAAATTGAATAATTTTTTAATTTTTATACTTTATGTATTCTGAAGTAATTAAAAATGGCAGAAACTATTTTTTCCGAAGCTCTGCCATCTCCATAAGGATTACGATCTGCAATCATCTTTTTATATTCGATTTCACTATCTATCAGGAGCGAGGTATTATCAATTATATTTTGCATTTTAGTCCCGATTAATTTTGATATTCCAAGTTCAATAGATTCTGCCCTTTCAGTTAATTTCCTTATAACCAAAACAGGTTTTTTTAATGTAGGCGCTTCTTCCTGAATACCTCCGGAATCAGTTAATATAAAATATGATTTGCTCATGAGCCATAAAAAAGGTTCGTAGCTTAATGGTTTTATAAGCTTAATATTTTCAATATTTCCAAGTATCTCATATACAGGACCTCTAACATTAGGATTTAAATGTACAGGGTAAACAATATATATATCTCTATATTTTTGTGATAAAAATTTTAAAGCTTCACAAACATTTTTTATTTCTTCTCCGAAAGATTCTCTTCTATGCATGGTTACAAGAATTATTTTCTTATCAGATTCAAATATACTTTCAAGATATTTAATATCTTCGGATTTATTTGCTAAATTTTTGCTATTATTAATTTTATTTATTCCCCAGTTAATTGCATCAACAACAGTATTTCCTGTTAAAAAAATAATATTTTTGTCAACTCCCTCGTTAACAAGATTTTCATATGCGTCTTTTGTTGGAGCAAAATGTAAGTCAGCAATCCTTGAAATAAGCTGTCTGTTTATTTCTTCCGGAAATGGGTTGTATTTATTAAAAGTCCTAAGTCCTGCTTCAACATGGCCAATTTTTATTTTCCGATAAAAGGCAAGGAAAGCGGTTAGAAAAGCGGTTGTTGTGTCTCCCTGAACAAGAACTATATCCGGGTGGTTATTTTCAAAAACTTCCTCCATACTTCCAATTAACTTTAATGATAACAAATTTAAAGATTGATTTTTGGTCATTATGCTCAATTCTTTATCAGGTTTCAGTTCAAAAAAATCAATAACCTGATTTAGCATTTCCTTATGTTGCCCTGTTGAGCAGACAGTTAGCTCTAACTTATCAGCATTTTTTTTTATTTGATTTATTACAGGTGCTAATTTAATTCCTTCTGGCCTTGTTCCAAAGGAAATTAAAACTTTAATCTTTCTATTCAATTATCATCCTTATAAACTTTTTATTAATAACCATTTAAAAAACCATTATTAAAGCAAAAACCTTATTTACCTTTACTTATTATATAGCTGTTAATATAAGTAAAAATAAATACTTGATTATAAATTTATACTATTATTTATTTTATAAAATAAGCTTTTCAATTTAAGATAATCTACTAATACAATATTTTAATAATCCTTAAACTTTTGTTTTTTTATGTAATTAATCATAGAACTTCCTAAAATACAATCTGTTAAAAATTTTAATAGTATCATTAAAAACAGAAAAAACATCCCTAAATCCTATTCTGCCTGCAGACCTTGACTGCATGACTTCAACAGGACATTCAACAATTTTATACCCATTCTTATGAAGCACTATTAAAAGTTCCAGATCAAAAGCATATCTTTTTATAAGTACTTTACTGATACATTTTTTTAATGCTTCACCTTTAAAAAGTTTAAATCCTGTTTGAGTATCCCTTACAGGTAAACCAAATAATAATTTAATTAAATAATAATATCCATTACTTAACAGTCTTCGCTTAAAAGAATATTTAACGTTAGAATCTTTAGATTTCTTTGATCCAATAACAGCATCGGCTCCGGAAACAATCATTGTCTCAAGAAATTTACTAATTTGTTTAGGATGCAAATCAAGGTCTGCATCCATAAATAAGATGTAATCACCTCCGGCAAATTGAATTCCATACTTTAAGGCATTTCCTTTCCCGAGGTTCAGTGAATAGCCTGCAACTATAATTTTGTCTGATTTAAAATCAAAATTTTTTTGAATTAAATCTGCTGTACCATCTTTACTCCCATCATCTACAACAATTATTTCATAACCATAGCCCAAATTAGCAAAAACCTTTTTTGTCTCATTCAAAGTATTAATTATGTTATTAGATTCATTGAAGGAAGGAATTATTACCGAAATTTTTTCATTAATCATTGAATATAATATAGCTCCTAACTAGTATGCACCTTTGCTAAATATAGCTGCAGGGAGCGTCTTTAAGATTATCATTATATCCATAAATATGGACCAATTCTGAATATAGTAAAGGTCTAACCTTGTCATTTCTTCAAAATTAAGTTCACTTCTGCCGCTGATCTGCCACAAACCTGTAATACCCTGTTTTACATCAAGTCTTTTCATTTCCCATTCATTATATTGTTCAACTTCTGAAGGAATTGGGGGTCTTGGACCAACAAGACTAAGTTCTCCTCTAAAAACATTGATTATCTGCGGTAATTCATCAATAGAATATTTTCTTAAAAATCGTCCGACATTGGTAATACGGGGGTCATTTTTTATTTTAAATAAAGGACCATCAGCTTCATTTAAAGCCCTTAATTCTTCAAGCCGTTTATCAGCATCTGCAAACATCGTTCTGAATTTATATATATAAAATTCTTTACATTTTTTTGTATATCTTTTTTGTTTATAAAATACCGGTCCCGGAGAATCAATCTTTATCATAATGCCTGCAACCAAGTAAATTGGAATAAAAAATAAAAATATTATGGAACCTAAAACATAATCAAGCATGTTTTTTAAAAAAAGATTGAATCCGAAAAATCCTATATTTGCTACTTGCATCAGAGGAATGCCGCTAATTTCTCTTACCGCCATCCTTTTAATAGAAAATTCAAAGAATCCAGGGAAAAGCATTATCGATACATCCAT
>JAMDDL010000134.1 GCA_023488645.1 Actinomycetota bacterium
TTTTGACTTTTATTTTTATTATTTTTTTATCTTATTATTTATCTTATTATATTTATCTTACTATATTTATCTTATTACTCTTATTATTATTTTATCTTATTATTTATTCTTATCTTTTTATTATTTGACTTAATCATTTTTATTTTGCTAAATGCTTTTTTTTAAATTTAATGGTTTCCCGCACTTTACACACTTATCTCCAATAGGTGGTTGCTCAAATTTACATCTATGATTAGGACAAATTACAGTTAACCTTGCGCCACATTTATCACAATAATCACCAAAAAATGTTTCCTGACCACAACCAGGACAGATTATTCTAAGACTTAAACCGCAACTTGGACAGTTAATCCAGCTTTTTTCAATTATATCTTTGCATTTAGGGCATCTTAAAAAAATCGGATTTACTTTGCCGCAGAGTGGACAAACTGTGGATTCAGGTGGTATTACTTTCCCGCAATATCTGCATGGTAGTTTATAACCTGGCATTTATATTCTCCTTATTCTTAATTTAGATTTTTTTAATTTAAATTTATTTTAAACTTTAATTTATTATTAATTCTAATTTTTTGATTTTTTGAATTTTGTTTTCTCGTCTATGGTTTCTACATTAAATTTTAGCAACTCCTGTATTTTATTTTTCCAATAGTCAAAATTTAAATGAATTACTCTTCCTATAAACCTTTCACGTAATTCTCTTAATTCAGCAATTCTTGAAATTGCAAATCTGTATTTTATGTTTTTGGGATCATAAAGTGCATTTTCATCAATATAAACAGGTTCTCTCCTGAAATTTATACTTATCATAGCTTTATTAATTTTTTTAATTAATTTATCAATTTCCGGTTCAGCTTTTAAAAGATTTTCGGGATTTAAATAATCAGCTCTACTCATAATTTTAAAGAAATATGTTGCTTTTCCTGTTGATTCTGTTTCTGATGTATTTCTTTCATCTTCATTTTTTATAGCTTCACCAGTAGAAACGGCTTTACTTATAGTATCGGTATTTTTATTGCTATTTTCTGAAATTGCGCTAAATTTACTGACATTTTTTAACACATCATTTTGCAAATTCAGGCTTTTTATCATGTTTTTTTGGAGATCTTCAACCTCCTTAGTCACATTAGTTATATCAGGTGTATTGGACATATGATTTATACTATTGTCGCCATTACCATGTATGGATTTACTATTATTTTCTTTACTTTTCTCTTCAGCGTTTATATCACTTTCAATCGGAACTGCTTCCATGGCTATAGCATTTCCGGGTTTTTTAGGGTCATTACTGTAAATTGGTATTAAAAACCATATATAATCGCATGTCAAATCACCCATAAGTCCTTGCTTTAATCCTATTGCAATCTGGTTTTCTCTTGAGATTGATTTTAAATAATTATACTCCTGAAGAATCCCTGCCTTTTCAATTTTCTTTTCAAGAGATTTCCATACTTGTGATGAATATTTTTCGATATCCTTTTTCATGGCAGCCTTACCATCTCTTAACAACTTTGCCACAAGTCTCACATTTATTGTATCAAGCGAAGGATCAAGCTCCATAACAAGATTTTGTGCAAAAATATCAAGAGTATTTATTGTGTCATGAAGAATTTTTTTAAAAGATTCAAATTCATATCCTAATTTAGAAAGTTCCAATATCTTTTCATCGTCTGTTGAAATTTTTATCAGGTAATCACCTTCTGCAATATCTGTAATTTCGCAATAAGCTATTCTTATAAGCTTTCCATTTTCAGGCAGTATTGATATTCCTGTTTCGTAAATGGTAATATTGCAATTGCCGCTTGAAGAAACAGAGTCGCCATTCTCGAAATATTTAAACTCAGCTTTAATATTTTTTCTTATCACTTTTTCTTCCATTAATAAATATTTTGCAAAAATTTCATTTCTTGCATCTTTTAAAATTCTTATAAAATTTTCAAATTCATAACCAAGCTGGTTTATTATTAATTTACCGGAAGGACTTAATGGAAGATAAACTTTATAGTCAATGGGGTTTATTTCAATAATGTCAATAAATTTAATTATAAATGGTTCTTTAAACTGCAAAGAAATAATTAATTCTTCAGTATTAATAACAATTAGTGCCTCTCCTTCAGCAATTTTATCAACTTCTGAGCTGAAGTACTGAAAATAAGCTTTTGTACTAAACAGTTTTTCTTTCTTTTTTTCTTCTTCCATTAACTTTAATATATAATCAAATTTATTATCTAAATTATTTAAATTGATCTATTTAATGTATGATGGCAAATTTTTACCTTTGTTTTATTTTTTTAAATTTTAAAAATCATATAAAGACCTGTTACATATATTATAATATTTTTTATTTATAAATATTATTTATATTTTTTTATTATTCATATTTCTTTTAAATAATCTTATGATACTTTTCAGATTTAAACCATTTTTTTAATACTTTTTATATTATCATAATAATAAATACATTGATATATTGTCACGGGGACGTATAATTTGACATACTTTTAGAAGAAAAGAATCACACCATTGAAAACTTTCCTTTAGTTAGCATCTTATCTGTAGTTTGATTGTCAAATTATACGTCCCCGTGACATAATTAAATCAACTCATTAATTAATGAACTAAGATTAGGATATCTATTTATCAATTCATCTTTATAAGGTTTTGCAGAAACATAATCCTCAAATTCAAACCCGGGTGAAACTGAGGTTCCAAGCAAAGCAAAAGAACCACCTTTCTCAAGTTTTGCACCCTGCCAGGTATTTTTTGGAACAACATATTGAACACTCTCACCTGCAAAAATATTACTGCCCATTTTTATTATCTTTGACGAACCATCTTCAAATAAATTTAATATTTTAACTGGATCCCCAAGATAAAAATGAAAAATTTCATCTGAAAGAATTTTATGCAAGTAAGAATAACTGTCAGGAGTGATTAGATAAAGTATTGAAGTTGAGAAACATCTTTCTGACTTGTATCTTAAAGGTAAACTTTTAACATTAATTATTTCATCTGATCTGTAAGTTTCTGTAAAATAACCGCCTTCATTTTTAAGCGGAACCATATTAAACTTCTTTATTATCTTTAAAATTATTTCATCATTATTCATATTTTAATAATATACTATAAGCCATGAAATAAAAACATTATGACACATATGTTAACATATATATTTTTTTGTCAATATCTTGCTATGAACCTTTTTATTTTTGAAGGTTGTTATTTACAATTCTTAAAGAAGACAGCTTTTAATAGCTCGTATATAATGCCTATGTTTAGGCAAGAGCTTTTTCTTTGCCCTTAAGTTCATAAAGTATTCCTTGAGGTTCAGATATTTGTTCAGAAGCGTCAAGTATTTCCATAGATACAATTTTCCCATCTTTGCTGTAATCGATAATTATTCCTTCTTTTATTTCATCACTCTCAGCTATCTTTTCTTCCCGAAAAATAAGGTTTAGCGTATCAGTCTCCGGGTCAAATATTATTCTCATATCAAACTCCTTTCACCCAATACTTGCTGATCCTGGATGTTTTATAAACTGTTATAACTTCAAATTTTTCAGATGTTTCAAATCCTATAACTCTTAAAAGCATTTCCTTCTTTTCCGTTTTGTCATAATATATATTCTGAACTATAACATGCCCTTTTTTGGAATGCAATTTCTGCTGTTGATTACTAATAGCAAATACTATAAATTTTGTTGAAATACCTCTTCGCTCAGCTTCAAAAATTGCATGATCTTTAATTATAACTTCCAATGACAGGCCCTTCTTTATAATAATTTATATTTCTCTTCTCCCGAAAATTACTTTTCATAATAGTTCCATTACAAATAAAAATAGTGCTTTTCAAACATTATTATACTTTTTAAGAATAATAAACAAATTTTTGCAGATAGCAAAAAGGAATTTACAGGTTTAAGTCCTACAGAATTTAAAAATAAAAAATACAGGAAAAGTTAAAGTTAACAGGTTGTAGGCAAAACTCCTGATTATGGCTATTTTTAAAATAATTATAAAAAATATTTTTTACGGATAAATACCTCTTAATTTCATAGCTTCTGCAACACGGCTTACTGCAAGAGCAAGAGCTGAGCTGCGCATATCAAGTTTTCTTTTAATAGAAAAATCATATACTTCATAAAAAGCATTCTCCATTATATCTCTAAGCTGAAGATTTACTTTTCTTTTGCTCCAGAAGTAAGCATCATTACCCTGAACCCATTCAAAGTATGATACTGTTACTCCCCCGCTATTACATAAAATATCAGGTATTACAAATATATTACTGTCCTTAAGTATGGGATCAGCATCAGGAGTTGTAGGCGCATTTGCTGCCTCTGCAATAATTCTTGCTTTAACAGAAGGTGCATTTTCTGCTGTTATCTGATTTTCCAGAGCTGCCGGAATTATTATGTCACATTTTGTTTCAAAGAATTTAGTAGGATCAAATTTTTCCGCCTCGGGATAATTTACAAGACTGCCTGTTTTAATAAAATCTGATAGCTTGTAAGGATCAATTCCTTTTTTATTATAAATAGCACCTGTTACGTCACATAATGCTATTATTTTAAATCCGAGATCATATAGTATTTTAGCTGCATGTGAGCCGACATTACCAAACCCCTGAACTGCAACTGTTAAGTTTGTTGCATCAATACCTAAAACTTTTAAAGCTGAAAGAAGAGTATAAACCACGCCACGGCTTGTTGCTTCCTCTCTTCCCTGACTTCCTCCAAGCTCTATGGGCTTTCCTGTTACAACACCTGGAACCATGTATCCTTTTGCCATAGAATATGTGTCCATTATCCATGCCATAACCTGGGCATTTGTCCCAACATCAGGAGCGGGAATGTCTTTTTCAGGTCCTATAAAATTTATAATTTCATAAGTATATCTTCTTGTTAAGTTTTCAAGCTCTTTTTTTGATATTCTGCCAGGGTCTACTACTACGCCGCCTTTTGCTCCACCAAAGGGAATATTTACAAGAGAGCATTTCCATGTCATAAGCATGGCAAGAGCTTTAATTTCATCAAGTGTTACGTCCTGATGATAACGGATACCTCCTTTGGCTGGACCTCTGTTTGTATTATGCTGAACACGATAGCCTTTAAATATATCAATATCACCGCTGTCCATTTTTACAGGAACAGCTACTTCAAGTACTCTTCGGGGTTCTCTTAAGTATTTTATAACTCCGGGTTTTAAATCAAGAACTGAAATTGTGCTGTCAAGTCTGGAAAGTGTCATTTCCCATACATTTAAGGTCTGCTTCATAAAAAATAACATCTCCTTTGATGATTAATCGCCATTGATTAAAACATAATATATGATTTTATATAATTGCACTTTTGCCTGCTTCTTCAGTTCTAATTCTTATTGCATCCTCTACAGGGATGACAAATATTTTACCTGAGCCGAATTCACCGGTTTTAGCAAGTTTAACTATTGTTTTTATCACGTTATCCACTATATCCTCCTCTACAACTATTTCCATCTTTATCTTGGGAAGAAACTTGACCTGCCTGTTGGGCCTGCCTCCATTAATATATCCTCTTTGTTTTCCAAATCCCCTTACTTCTGAAACAGACATTCCTTCAACACCAACTTCAAATAAGGCATCTTTTATCTCATCAAGCTTAAAGGGTTGAATAAAGCATTCTAATTTGCGAAGCATGTGATTTTGCACCTCCTTAAAAAAATATTATTAATTTCTAAGTTATATAAAGTTCTTTGGTAACCCAAGAAGACTTAAAGATGCTATTGCTTTATCAATATGTTTCTGCCCCTTAGATAAAACAAAAACAAAGTGTCCAGGAAAAAGCATATCTACATTTAAATTGGAAAGTCTATTCATATAATTTCTATAATCTGACAAATTTGAGCCATCACAATTTAACAAACCTATAACTCCCTCTGCAAATACAACATCTCCTGAAAATAAGGCTTTGCCTTCAGGTAAGTCTATAAAATAACATATAGAACCCTCACTATGACCAGGAATATTTAAAGCTTTGAAAACAAAGTCATTACAGGAAATTAAATCATTGTTTCTAAGCTCAACAGAAGCCTCACAATTGGAAAATACATAGTCTGGTGAATATAACCCACTTCTTTTTGCGATATCTAGCTTTAATCCCTTTTCATCTCCGTTTTTCAGAACATCTGCTTCAATAGCACTTATATAAACCTTACATCCAATTAAATCTTTAAGTTTTTTTGCTCCGCCAGCGTGGTCAGCATGATAATGCGTTAATAATACATTGGAAATATTTTCAGGATTAAGTCCATCTTTTCTAATATTTTTTAAAATAATGTCGATATTGCAACCTGCTCCAGTATCTATCATTACAAGACTACCATTACAATTTACAACATAAACACTTGAATCAAAATCTTGGCTAAGCCCAAAATGTCCACTCCCAACAAGATATACATTTTCAGTTAATCTCATTTCATTAGACCCCCATAAAATAAATATATATTTTATATTTATTAAAATTCTAAATTTCAAAAAAGATTTACAAAATTCTTCCTACATATTCTCCTGACTCAATAGCCTCTTTTATCCTCGCTGGATGTTCACAATCACCAATTATATGAAATTCTTTAGCCTTCATTGTGAACATTTTTATTAACTCCTTGTCAGGCTTTGAATTTATAGCAATAGCTACAAGATCTGCATCCAATCCTTCTTGTCTTCCTCCTTCAGTTAAACCCATTTGTGTATCATAAGGAACAATCACTTCTATCCCTTCATCAGTTATTTTGTTTAATTTTGTTTCAGTCATTATTTCAATATTTTTTTCTTTTAAGAGATCAGTCAATCGTAATTTTATTTCTGTTATTTGTGTTTCTTCTAAAATCTTACTCATTATTTCTACAATCGTCACTTTAAATCCATTATCCGCTAGATAGCAAGCAGTTTCACAACCAACTTCTCCGCCTCCTATAACTACTGCTTTCTCTCCATTGTATTTAGATATATCACTTAGTATGTTAACTGCCAAATCGACATGAGGCTTATCTATTCCTGGAACTTCAGGTACAATGGGTTTTGCTCCTATACTAATTACTAAAGCATCTGGATTAACTTCCTCAATTATTTCTGGTGTTACTTCAGTATTTAATTTCAAAGTAATATTGCTTGTTTCTATTTCATTTTTAAACCAGTCTAAGGCTCTATTAAGATCGTCCTTAAACTTTGGGCGACTGGCAGGATACATCATTCCACCTATGTAAGGCTTTTTTTCATATAATGTAACTTTATGCCCTCGTTTTGCAGCAGTAAGAGCACAACGCATGCCAGCAGGACCAGCTCCTACAACCATCACCCTTTTTTTAAGACTTGGAGCAGATAGATACTGCTCAGCTTCACGTAAGACATAAGGATTCATTGAACAACACAAAGGAGTCCCGAGCCAAAGCTGATGATGACAAATGTTACACCTTATACAAGGAGTAATAAATTTGGATTTGCCAGATTTAGCTTTAATAACCCAATAAGGATCTGCAATCAGTGCCCTTCCGATAGCTACCATATCACATTTGCCATTAACAATTGCATCATCAGCTTCTTCTGGAACATTAATACCACCATTAGCAATTACAATAGTGTCTGGACATATTTTTTTAACTTCCTCAGCTAAAGGCATAAGGTTATTTCTAGGGACATAAATTGGTGGAACATGAGAATATTTACTGCTTATTAAAGTAGTAGTAGATGAAGAACTAGCAACATCAAGAAAAGATATCCCAGTTTTTGAAATATATTTAGCTATCTCTTTTCCTAAGTTAATATCTATTCCACCTGGTAGCCATTCATATGCACTAAACTTAAATCCAACAGGAAAATCGGGATATTTTGCTAAAATTCCTTTAATAATATCTACAGGAAATTTCATCCGTCCCTCAAATGAACCACCATACTTATCCACACGTTTATTTAAAGCTGGCGATATCATTTGACCAATTAAATAACTATAGCCTCCATGTACTTCTATACCATCATACCCAGCTTCATAGCCTCTTATCGCAGCTTTTATAAAAGCTTCTACAAGATAATCTAATTCGTTAGTAGTTAATTCTCTTGGTTTAACATTATAATTTAAGCTATAAATTGATGATGGCGCTTCGAGCCCTCCAAATTTGCAACCATGTAAAGCAATTTGAAGAAAAATTTTAGCCCCATGTTTATGTACTTTCTCTACAAGTTCCGCATGCGAAGGGATCAACCGATCATCATAGATACCTGTTAGCGGTGAAGGACCTGTTGCAAGTTTGTCGTGAACACGTGTGAATGAAGTTAAAATCAAGCCAACACCTCCAGCAGCACGTTCTTCAAAGTATCTGATTGTTCTTCTTGGCCATTTATCATCAGGACTGTACAAGCTTGTTCCCATTGGGGCTAGAACAACCCGGTTAGATATCTCAACTTTACCAAGTTTGGTCGGTGTAAATAATAATTTGAAATCCATTTTAAGTTCCTCCCATAGTCAAACTATTTTATCTTATAAATAAAGAATTCTATAATTTTATATTAAATCATTTAATTTGTCTTTCTACCTGTATAAGCAAATACCATAAGCATTATTATTAAGCCCTGAATAATCACTTTAACGCCATTCACTAAACCTATCATATTTAATAAACTTGAAAGCAAAGTTATGATAATTACACCTATTATTGTTCCAACAATGCTTCCTTTCCCACCTGCAAAAGTAGTACCCCCGATAATTACAGCTGTAAGTGAATCTAGAGGATAATATTCTCCGCCAATTAAGGTTGGTTGACTTTTCAAATATCCTGCCCATATTATTGCTGATAAAGCTGTTAATAGTCCACTTATCATATATACATAAAATAGTATCCTGCTAGAACTTATACCAGCCATATATGCTGCTCTTGGATTAGCTCCACATGCAAATATATAACGCCCGAAAGAAGTTCTTTTTAAAACATAAATTATGGTAATTGAAATAAATGCCCATATAATTATGGATACATGTATATAACCAAAAATTCGACCTTGTCCGATAAAAATTATAAATTCAGGCGCCGATCCCCTTGGAAATCCTCTAGTATATAAATAAGTTATTCCTGTTATCAGACTTGTCACTCCCAAGGAACCTACCAAGGGATTTATTCTAAATTTTACCACTAATAATCCATTTATCATGCCAATAAGAACTCCTGCAGCCAGAGCTATCAATATTACTCTAAGAGTATACCTTTCATCACCCATTGAGATAGCACATATTAAAATCATTATCAGAGTTGCAGAAGCACCAATTGACAGGTCAATGCCTCTGGAAATTATAAGTAATGTCTGCCCAATACTCATTATGCCCAGTATTGAAGCGATTCTAAGTATGGATAAAAGATGTATAGGTTCGAGCAGTCTTGGTGATAGTATTCCTGCAATAATTAACAAAATTATTAAAGAAATATATATGCCACCCTTTTGGAATATCTTAATGATAAAACTTTGTAAGTTAAAATTCTTATTATTCTCAGAATATTGTCGTTTGCTATTTTCCATTTTTTTCTTATTCCTATTTTCTCCTAAAAGAACTTATTATCATTACAAGTATCAATAATCCACCCTCAAGGATAAATTGGTAAAAAGGATCAACGCCACTCATATTTAAAGCATTACTTATCATTCCCATAATAGCTGCTCCTCCTAATGCACCAATAACAAACCCTTCTCCACCTGCAAAAGTCATGCCGCCAATAATTGCTGCAATTAGCGAATCAAGGGTATAGGGACTACCAATCAAAGGAGCTCCGGAACTAATTCTGCTTGCCAACACGATCCCAGCAACGCTTGCTAGGGTAGCCGAAATTACATAAACTCCAATTCTAATTTTTTTAATGTTTACCCCTGCCATACGAGCATACAGTTCATTTTCTCCCACAGCATATACATGCAAGCCAAAAACACTTCTGCTCATTGCAAAAGCAAAAGCAATATAAATAATTACCACCATTATTATCGGAACAGACAAAATATTAAATCTATATAAAAGAATATTTGAGAGACTTTGCGGTACTGAGCCGCCGGGTGTGGGCCTATACCATAAAACAATGCCCTGCACTACATAAGACATAGCTAAAGTCACAATCAAAGGCGGTATAAATGTTTCATTACAGATTACAGCATTAGCAAAACCTATTAATACTGCCACTGAAAATATCATAACTAGCCCTAATATTATACTCAATACAGAGGTTCCCATCAAGTTTGCAGCAATTATTGTGGTGAGTGAAATTACTGCTCCTACTGATAGATCTACTCCACCTCCAATTAAAACTACTGCCTGGCTCATGGCAACTATTGCTAAAGGAGTAATTTGGATTAATAGATTTGAAATATTAGCAGGAGATCTATAAATAGGGAAAAAAATATAAAAAATAATAAAAACTACTATTAAAAAAATATATGTATAAATGACGGAAGAATACCTATTTATCTTCTTAAGGTTTAAACTAGAACTAGTAGCATTACTTGTCATTTCAAATTTAATCCTTCCTCTTTTTTTAGTATTGGGTGGCTTTAAAGCCACCCAATTTAGTACATTACTCTCTTACTTGAATAATTCTTTTAATTTTTCTTTAGGCAGATAAGTCGGAACTCTTACTCTATCTGGCAGGTCAGGCAAAATTAATTTATCAATATCAGCATAAGTATAAGTAGGTACTGGGAGCATGTTTTCTTTTTCATATGGTTTACCCATTAATGCTGCCATTCCAATGTGAAGAGCATCTACGCTCATAGTAGATGGTTTACTTACGACCTCAGCTTCCAACCCTTTGTCTTTATATTCTTTCCAATACTTCATCTCCCTATTTTCACCATGGAATACTATGGGAACAAAAGGTAAATGATCCTCTATATATACTTCAATAATAGATCCAGGTTCTGAGAAGGTCCATATCCCATCGATTTTTGGGTGTGCGGCAAGCAAGTCCCGCATAACTATTTTGGTTTTGCTAGAATCCCAGTCGCCGTAAACTTCAGGAAGTGTATTTATATCAGGATATTTTTTAAAAACAGACATTGCTCCCGCATGAGTGTCGTTAGCAGCTCCTGTTCCTGCTATCCCATTTATCATTGCTACTGTTCCTTTGCCGCCAACAGCTTTTGCAATATATTCTGCAGATTTTACTCCCCAGTCATAATCACTAATATTTACAAAAGCTGTATAGTTATGACTATTTATTGCTGATCCAAAAACAACTACTTTTATGCCCTTATCCATTGCATTATTAATGCTTTTAACAAGATTATCAGGTGTTATAGGAAGTATAAATATGATATCACACCCTTTAGCAACAAGGTCTTCAAAATTATTCAAATTTTTAGAAGCATCCCCATCTGAACTAGTATAATATACATTCTTTAAAACATCTGAATATTCTTTTTGTATAGCATATTTAAACTCCTCTGCTAATTGAAGAGACCATGCATTTCCAGTCCAATAAATATCATATCCAACTGTAAATTTTTTTCCAGCTACTTGAGTAGTTTCAGTAGCAGCAGCTGTAGTTGTAGTAGCAGTTTTACAGCCAATTAAGGAAAATACTACTACAATTAATACGCATATAAACACTACCAATGATGATGATAATATCTTTTTCATTTTATACTCCTTCTTTACAATAATCTGAAAAAATAAACTAAAAAATTTGTTTTCTCTTATTTTTAAATTACTACATCACAACACCTCCCTAATATACATTATAAATTACTTTATTTTATTGTTAATCTAAATATGTCCACTTGCAGCAATCATTATTTTTTCTTCAGTTATTTCTATATTTTGGAAAACCTTAGTAATTTTACCTTCATACATTACTGCGATGCGATCACATAAACCTATTAGTTCAATCATATCGCTAAGAACCACCACAATCGCTATTCCTTCATTTGATAATCTTCTTAGATTTTTATAAATATCTTCTTTAGTGCCTACATCTATTCCTTGGGTTGGTTCATCTAGCAAAAACAGCTTAGGTTTATTTATCAACCATCTGGCAAGTATAACCTTCTGCTGATTGCCACCACTTAAATATTGTACTTCTTGATCTCTGTTTGCAACTGCTATATTAAATTCACCTATTTTTGAATCTACTATTTTCTTTTCCTTTTCCAAGTCTAAACCAATAACTTTTCTATAATCACTAAGTGTTGAAAAAGAAACATTTTCCTTAACACTCCTGCATAAGAAAAGCATTTCGTTTGCTCTATCACTGGAGACAAAATAAATACCTTGTTTTATAGAATATGCTGGGCTTATATTTTGGAATTTTTTATTTTCAAAAGTGATAGAACCTGAATCGATTTTTAAAATACCATATATTGCTTTTAGAAGTGATGCTTGCCCCATTCCAACTAAACCGCCTATCCCTAATATTTCCCCTTTCATAATATCCAAATTGATATTATAAATATGATCTCTGGCTGAAACATTCTCGAGTCTCATGAGCATATTTTTAGGAAGATCTTTCCTTTTTTCTGGGAATATATTTGATAATGTTCTCCCAACCATTTTATTTATTACTTTATCTTTGCTTATATCTTTAATCGACGTGGTTTCAACCAGACTTCCATCCTTAAGTATGGTTACATTATCAGCTATCTCAAAAATCTCATTGATTTTGTGAGATACATATATGATAGTTATATTCTGTTGCTTTAAATTATTTATTATTCTAAACAGATTCTTAACTTCACCCTTAGAAAGTGTAGCAGTTGGTTCATCCATTATTATTAAATCTGCATTAGCATGCAAAACACTTGCTATGGCCACAAACTGCCGCTGATCTATTGATAATTCTTTTACAGTAGTGTCTAGATCCAATTTTATGCCCATATCATCTAATATTTTTTTACATATGTTTTTTGATCTTTTTAAATCTATTACCCCCAGTTTTCTATATTCTCTTCCTAATAAAATATTCTGTAACACGGTTAAGTTATACATAAGGCCTAAATCTTGGGGAATCATAAAAATTCCAAGTTCCTTCATTTTTATCGGATTCCCCTTAGGAAGTATCTCCCCTTTATATTCAATCGTCCCACTATCATAATTATAAACACCGCAAATAATTTTATTGAGTGTGGATTTTCCAGCACCATTTTCCCCAACCAGTGCTCTGGTTTCACCTTTGTTTAATGTAAGAGAGATATTTCTTAATACTGTAACTCCTGAGAAACTTTTAGTAACATTTTTAATTTTTAAAATTTTTTGCTCTTCCATTTTTTGCTCTTATATACTATTTTTCAAATATAGATGAAAATATTGAATGTAATCTTACAATTAAAATATCATTAACATCAATTATAACTTTCTGTCTCTATTGATAAAACTACCCAGAATTTGCCTTAATTTAATAATATAAAATTAAGTTTTAAAAATATATAAAATATTATAGTACCATTATGTATCAGGCCAATATTGCCTATGGTTGTAATGTTTTTTCAATCGGAAAATACTCTACTTAACTAAAAAAATAATAAATTCTAACCCATAACTTATTTCACTTTTATCTTTCAATTCTTGAACCTGTACCCTTTATAATTTTTTCAACCTCTTTAAGAGAAGCCATGCTTGTATCACCTGGAGTTGTCATTGCAAGAGCACCATGTGCCGCACCATAGTCTACAACCTCCTGTGGAGTTTTATCACTTAAAAAACCATAAATAAGTCCTGATACAAAGCTATCTCCGCCACCTACTCTGTCAAATATTTCAAGATTTTCCATCTTTTTTGACTCAAAAAACTGTCCATTATAATACATGACAGCACCCCAATCATTTATGTTCGCAGACTTTACAACTCTTAAAGTTGTTGCAACAACTTTAAAATTCGTAAACTCATTAATACACTTTTTAATCATTTTTTTAAAATTATTTGTATCAATTTTTGATATATTCTTATCAAGTCCTTCAACTTCAAAACCAAGAGCATTGGTAAAATCTTCTTCGTTACCTATCATTACATCTACATACTTTGCAATATCCCTGTTTACCTTAATTGCTTTCTCTATCCCGCCACGTTCTTTCCAAAGTGAAGCTCTATAATTAAGGTCATAACTTATTATGGTTCCGTTCTCTTTAGCAAACTGCATAGCTTCTATTATAAGTTCAGGGGTAGTTTCTGAAAGAGCAGCATAAATACCCCCTGTGTGAAACCATCTAACACCTTCATCTTTAAATATTTTCTGCCAGTCAATATCACCTTTCTTTAGCTTTGATGCTGCAGAATTAGCTCTGTCAGATACTCCAACCGCTCCTCTTATTCCATAGCCTCTTTCAGTAAAGTTAAGCCCTATTCGAATCTCTTTTCCTATTCCGTCAAACGGAAACCATTTTGAATGAGAAAAATCTACACCACCTTGGCAAACAAGATCTCTTAAAAGATAGCCTATCTCATTGTCAACAAAACCTGTTACAACAGCAGTATCAAGATCAAAGCATTTTTTAAGACCTCTGGCAACATTATACTCTCCGCCTCCTTCCCAAACATCAAAAGACCTTGCTGTTTTTATTCTTGAAAAACCTGGATCAAACCTTATCATTATCTCTCCAAGAGATAATTCATCCCATCTGCATTTTTCCTTTGATTTAATTTTTAAAACCAAATCTTCTTTTTTCATAATATTTTCCTCTTGTAGCAAAATAATAATTATTAAATTATTATTTTTCTAGTTCAGCTCTTATATTTTGTATCATCTCAATAAGGCTTTTTACATTTTTTATAAGAAGATCATAATCTTTATTTTTTATTATCTCTTTCGTAATAAGATTTGAGCCAATTCCTACACAAGAAACACCGGCTTTGAACCACGCACTTAAAGATTCATAAGTTGTGTTAACTCCGCCTGTTGGCATTATTGATGTCCAGGGACAGGGTCCTTTAACTGCTTTTACAAACTCAGGACCACCAACCTGAGCTCCTGGAAATATTTTACATATTTCAACTCCATATGTTTCAGCCATATAAATTTCAGTTGCACTACCGCAACCTGGCATGTATGGAATTTTACGGCTGTTACATAAAAGAGCAGTGTTAAGATCAAAAACAGGACCGACCACAAAGTTTGCTCCATAAGAGATATATGATGCAGCAGTAGAGGCATCCACAATAGAACCTACTCCAAGTATTGCTCCAGGATAATTTTTGATTAAGTGTTTCTCGATTTCCTTAAAAACATCAATAGCCATATCACCCCTATTTGTCATTTCAATACATCGAGCACCGCCTTCAAAAAGAGCTGATGCAATATTTTTTGCAGTATCAACATCCGGAGTATAAAAAACAGGTACTATACCAATTTCGATCATCTTATTTAAGGTAGTTAACCTATTAAATCTTGCCATGTTTTTTTCCTTTGGAAAATTTTTACAGACTTTTCAAGTCTTTAGTTATTTTCTTAGATACTTCATAAAAAATCCCCACATCAACCGAATATGAAATATATCTTACTCCTGCATTAATCCATTTTTTAGCACTTTCCATATTGTCACAAAAAGTACCTACTATTATGTTTTTAAGACTACACTTTTCAACTATTTTTATCATAGCATTTTCAATTAACGAATTCTCAACTTGGCCAGGTATACCCAGCGATTGGGAAAGATCATAGGGCCCTATAAATAAAATATCAAAACCATTAAACTTTATTATTTCATCTATATTATCAATACCTTCTTTGCCTTCAATCTGGATAATATTAAGAGTTTGATTCGCAGTTTTAAAATAATCATACTTATCCATGGATGAATATTTTGCAGCTCTTACATATCTGCACATACCACGATTCCCTTCAGGGAAAAACTTTGAGTATTGTCTTGCTGCTTTAATGTCATGACTAGTTTTAATGTGAGGTATCTGAACTGCACCTGCTCCTATATCAAGCACATTGCTTATCAAATTATTTTCCCCTTCTTTAATGCGTACAACAGGAAGTATTTTTACAAGTTGTGCTGCTCTTATCAGATTTGAGAGATCTACAAGTCCATTTGGACCATGCTCCATATCAAGAATTACAAAGTCAAGACCTGCATAT